>JADCJL010000215.1 GCA_020247055.1 Acidobacteriaceae bacterium
GATAGATCCGAAGGAATGTTGATCGTGTCGGCCCCGTGCTGTTCGAGCAGGCGCGCGCTCGCCGGGTTGGCCGGCGCCATCATCACCGAGGTTTTGATGATCAGATTGGCCGGCAGCTGCCCCTTGGCCCGCATGTTGGCGATCACGTCCAGCGTTCCGATGTCGCTCACCAGAATGCTGCGCAGCCCGGCTTCAACCCCGCGCCGCACGTCTTCGAGACTCTGCGCCAGTTGGTTGGCCCCCCGCGCGGCGAGCGCAAACGCCTTGCCGGTGGGGGAGACGCTCTGCGCACCCGTGTCCCACCCGGCCCGCGGTCCGAGAAACAGGTTCACCTCGACGTTCGCCCGGCGGCCAATCGCCAGCATCTCGCTCAACTCGGCGTTGGTCAGCAGCATGATGCCGCTGCCCTGCGAAACCCGGTGCACGGGCACGTTGCGCTGGCCCGCTTCGTCCAGCACGGCGGCCAGCGCCTTGGGCCCCTCCGTTGAAGGGATCTCAATCCGGTACTCACCGCCATCGGGAAACCGGAGCAGGGAAGTGGGCGCTACCGCCGGGTCTTCGCCCGGCAGCCCCTGCGCCAGAAGAGCGTCTTTACTTTGTTGCATGGGACTCCATAATCGATAAACCGTCTTGCGCGACGGGCGCAAAACAGATCTCGGCCGCGTGGCCATGCAGCGCGAAAATCTGCCGGATCAGGTCGCAAACCTCTTCGCTGCCGCGTTCAAAAAATACGAGAATCGACGGGCCCGCGCCCGACAACGCGCAGCCCAGCAGTCCGGGCGCCCGCAGTTTGAGCATCTCGTCCAGGCCCGGGACCAGTTTGGCCCGGTAGGGCTGATGCAGCCGGTCTTCGAGCGCCGCCGGGAACGCCGAAACGTTGCCCGTGGCCAGGGCCGCTATCAGCAGCGCGCTTCGCTGCACGTTAAAAATACAGTCGGCCTTGGCGTACTGCTCCGGCAGCGCGGCCCGCGCCTCTTTGGTCGGCAGCACAAAATCCGGCACGACCACCGCTACGCCGAACCGCGGCGGCATCTCAAGGCGCACGGCCCGCGCGACGCCGTGGCCGTCAATGGCGCTGGCGACAATCGAACCCAGCACACACGCCGCCACGTTGTCCGGATGGCCTTCAAGGCGCGCCGCTTCGTCCAGAATCCGGGTGATCGGCCAGCCCAGGCCCAGCATGCGGTCCGCAATCACCACTCCCGCCGTCAGCGCCGCGGCGCTGGAACCCAGGCCTTTGCCGAGCGGAATATCGTTTTCAATCGTCAAGGCCACCGGCGGCAGCTCCCGGCCCAGGTCCGCCGCTACCCGTAGCGCCGTCTGCCAGATGAAGTTGTCTTCGCCGGTCGAGATCGCCGCCGCGTCCCGCCCCTGCACCGCAATCGACAGGCGCGGGGCGGGCGCAAACCGGCACGTCAGGTACAGGCCGAACGCCAATCCGAGAGCGTCAAAACCGGGTCCGAGATTCGCGCTCGAAGCCGGTACTCGCACTGTCCACATCGGGTTATCCGATGACCACGCGGCGCTCTTCCCGGCAAGATTGATAGACACTCTGCACCAGTTCGAGCGCCTTCAATCCCTCCTCGCCCGAAACCGTCGGCGCCGTGCCATTCTGGCAGGCTTCGCCAAAGTCGCGGAACTGCCGTTCGAGCGGCGTCAGCGGAATCGCCATCGGGTCCGAAGCGCCCGAACTGGTTTTGCTCTCTACCGGGGCCGGTTCGCCGAAGTCATCGCGCACGTCCCACGTGGTCAGCTTGTCGCCGGTCATCACGGCCGTGCCCTTGGTCCCGTGCAGTTCGACGCGTTCCGGGTAGCCGGGCCAAATGGCGGTCGAAGCCTGGATCACGCCCGTCGCCCCGTTTTCAAACCGGAGCAGGGCATTCACCACATCCTCCGATTCAATCTGGTGCAGCGCACCCAGTTGCCACGTACCCACCACATCCTTCACCCGCCCCGCCAGCGCCAGCAGAATATCCACCTGGTGAATCCCCTGGTTGATCAGCGCCCCGCCGCCCTCCACGTCCCAGGAACCCTTCACCGGCCGCGAGTAATACTCCGCCGACCGGTACCACTTCACATACGCATCGGCCTGCACCAGCTTGCCCAGCCGCCCGTCGGCGATGGCTTTCTTGAGGAACAGGGTGGAGTCGTCAAACCGGTGCTGGCTCACCACCCCGAGCGTGATACCCGCCTGCCGGGCTACCGTAATCATGCGCTGCGCCGTTTCTACACTCAACGCCATGGGCTTCTGCACCAGCACATGCTTCTTCGTCTGCGCGCACAGCTCGACGGCCTGCAGCCGGAAACTCGGGAAGGTGCAGACATCGACGTAGTCGACCTCCGGGTGGCGGCACACGTCCTCGTAGTTCCGCACGAACTCGGCCCCGTGAGCGTTGGCGAAAGCCTGGCCGCGCTCCTCGTTGCCGTTTGAGCAAACCGTGATCCTGTAACCGATCGCCTTGTAAGCGCGCGCGTGCATGTTTGCAATGGCGCCTGTGCCGATAATCCCTACTCGCAATGCAGTCTCCTTAAACGCCCTAGTTTACCGTAACCGCGCTGGGGAAAGATTTACATTTCCCCTTTCGTCGATTTCCCGCGCCGGTCCGTCTCCCTCGGCATGGGTTACCAGCTTAAAAAAGGCGCGCCGCTCCGCTGGGGCATAAACTACCGCCTGCACTACGGCTGGGACTTCGGCGCCTCGCCCGGCCCCCCGCTCCACCTCGCCGCGCCGGACCGGGCCGCCCTGCTCGACGCCGACTTCGCCACCCTCGCCGCCGCCGGCTGCCGCCTCGTCCGCTGGTTCGTATTCGGCGACGGCCGCAACGGCATCCGCTTTGTCGGCGAGAGGCCCGCCGGACTCGACCCGTGCGTGGCGCCGGCGCTGCGCGTCGCCCTCGAAGCGGCCGCCCGCCACGGCATCGCTATCCTCTTCGTCCTGCTCGACCACACCTTCTGCTTCCGGCCTCGCGGCATCCCCGGCACGGCGATGGTCATCCAGGGCCATGGCAGCCTGCTACGCCACGCGGACCTGTTTGAAGCCCTGCTCGGGAACGTCTTCGCGCCCTTCTGGGACCTCATCGACAACCATTCCCACGTGATCGGCTACGAGCTGCTCAACGAACCCGAGATGGTCATGCGAAGGCGCGATCACTGGCGCGGCCCACCGTCTGGCGTCGGCTGCCCTGCCGTGCCCGAGGAGCACCAGCTGACCTTTGCCGCCATGGCCGACCGCCTCGGCCGGACCCGCACCGCCGTTCATCGCGCGACCCGCGCCCAGTTCTCCATCGGCAGCATGACCGCCCGCTGGATGGGCCGCTGGGCCCCGCTGCTCGATCCGGCCCGCGACCTCCTCACCTTCCACTACTATGGCGACGAGTACGACTTTGCTCGCCTGCTCGACGAACGCGTGGCGCCCTACGCCGGCCGGCTCGCCGTCGGCATCGGCGAGTTTTATCCGCAAGGCGCTCGCGTGGTCCCGGCCGGCCACAGTGGCTGGCCCGATATCCCGGCCGCTCAGTTTCTGCGTGCCGCCGCCGCCCATGGCCTCCAGGTGGCGATGCCCTGGGTGTGGCGTCCCGGTCCGCGCGACCCGGGTGAGGTGCCGCTTGCCGAATGCCGCGCGGCGGTTCCCGCTCAGGAGCATCGAACTGGAGCATAATGACAGGCATGAACGCTCCACGCCTTTGCCTGCATCGTAGAAAGTTCCTGACGACTCTCGCCGGCGGACCCCTTCTGCTCTCCTCTTGCGTCTCTTCGAAGACCGAGTTGAGCCGGCTGGGCATCCCCGGCCTGTTCAAGGGCCGCGTGGTCTCCGTCGAACATCCTGGCTCTATCCTGGGCGGCGCCTACCAGGCCGAACCCGTGCGCGAGATGATCCGCCGCGGCATGGTGGGCCTCACCGGCGCGGGCGACTGGCAGGCCGCCTGGCGGCTGTTCTTCGAACCCGGCGATGTGGTGGGCATCAAGCTGAATCCGGTGGGCTACCCCCATGTGGCCTCCGCGCCGGAGGTGGTCCGCGAGATCATTGCCAGCCTCACGGCCATCGGCATCAAGCCGCAGGACATCGTCTGCTACGACCGCTACCGCGCGCAGTTCCTCAATGCCGGCTTCGACAAATGGCTCCCCGAAAAAGTGCGTTGGACCCACGCCGCCGAAGACTACGAGACCTGGCAGCAGGGGATTGAAGGCTACGATCCGGACCACTACATGGAGCTTCCGCTCGTACTGCCCGGCCAGGACCCGGCCTCGCTCACCGCCCGCCGCTCCTTCGCCGCCCGGTTCATCACCAGGGACGTCAACAAGCTCATCAATCTCTGCCTGCTCAAAGACCACCAGTCCGCCGGCATCACCATGGCGCTCAAAAACCTCTCGCACGGCCTCGTCAACAACGTCAACCGCAGCCACGCCACCAACACGATGAACTCCTGCAACTCGTTCATCCCCGCGTCGGTGTCGATTCCGGTGATCCGCAACAAGACCGTCCTCAACATCATGGATGGCATCAAGGGTCTCTACCATGGCGGCCCCGGCGCCCGGCCCGAGTTTGTTTGGGAGCACAAGAAGATGTACTTTGCCACGGACCCGGTGGCCATGGATCACGTCGGCTGGCGCGTCATCGATGAAAAGCGGCTGGCGGTCGGCATGAAGAAACTGGTGGAAGACACTCCGGATGCATTCAGCCACTTCACGCATCGCCAGCCCGAACACGTAGAAATTGCGGGAGCGCTCGGACTCGGGGTCTTCGATTGGGCAAAAATCGATCGCCGGGAGATACGCTTAGCCTGAACGTTTTGGTATTCTATTGATTGAGCCCGTGAGTCGGTAGCTCAGTTGGTAGAGCATCGCACTTTTAATGCGGTGGTCCCGGGTTCGAGCCCCGGCCGACTCACCACTTCAGTTCAGTTTGGCGATCTCGGCTTCGAGATGCTGAACCGCCCCGGCCAGCATCTCCCGGTGCCTCGGATGTTTCGCCGCGGCCAAATCCCGGCGCGCCGCCGTGAGCGAAAGTTCCAAACTCCGCCGTCGCCGTTCCCGCTCCGTTGGGGGAGCCGTCGGCCGCTCCCCCCACTCGCGCTCCGCCTGCTGGCTCTCCACATCCTTGCTCTCCCAACCGCGCGACACCTTCTACCTCCGCTCCCGCAGCACCCGGAAGCCAGTCCACGGATGCCGTGCCTCGGGCGATTCGACCGTGCGCCGGACGGCGGATAACTCTTCGGGGGCATTGCGAAAGCTGCCGCCCCGTACAATACGGCCGTTCAGGCTCTGGTCGGCTGTCCACTCGGCCACGTTGCCGATCGTATCGAACAGTCCGAAGGGATTGGGCAGCCGCCCGGCGATCTCGTGCGCCGTCCCGCCGCTGTTACCCTGATGCCATGCGATATCGCCGGGATTCCCCGGCAACTCCTCCGGCGAGTTTGCCCGCGCGGCGTATTCCCACTCCGCCTCGGTCGGCAACCGGTAGTGGAAGCCATCGTTGCGGGCGTTCAACCTGGACAGAAACTCCTGCACCCCGTTCCAGGAAACGTCCACCTGCGGAAGGCTGCCGCCCGTGCCCCGGCCCGTCATCACCGCGTTCCACTGCGCGACGGTGACCTCGGTGCGACCCATTTGAAACGGCCGCATCGTCAGCAACTGTTGCCGCGGTCGCGCACCGGTGCCCGGACCCGGAGCGCCCATCATAAACTCACCGCCCGGCAATTGAGCGAAGTCCATTGGAATTCCGTCGACGATCAGCGCCAGCGACGTCCCGGCTGGCGCCGTAGTCTCCGGAGCCGCCAGCGACCGCAATGAGTTTACCGGTGCCGCGTTCTCCGCGGGACGCCGCAACTCCACTCCCGGTTCGAGTACCGCTTCCCGCGCCCGCCCGAGCATGCCGAATACAATCACCACTACCGTTGCGCCCAACGGCAGCAGAACCAACAGCTTTTTCCGCAGTGCCGCCGCTTGGTTTGGCCCCTTCGCCACGGTGGCCGCCAGGGCTTCGACAAAGTCTCCGCACCGCGGAAAGCGGGAGGCCGGATCCTTCGCGATCGCCCTCTCGATTGCCGCCTGCATCACCGGCGTGACCAGCGGATTGAACGACGATGCCGGCGTCGGCATCTCCTGCTCTACCTTCGCGAGCACCTCCGCCATGCCTCCGGCCTCAAAGGGCAGATTTCCCGTGAGCAGTTGGTAGGCGATGATGCCCAGCGCGTACTGGTCGGTCCGCGCGTCGGCCGCCTCGCCCCGCAGTCGCTCGGGAGCCCAGTAATGCCAGGACCACGCCTCCCGCCGCGCCCCGTGACCAAATCCGGTAACCTTCACCTCGCCCGTCGCCGCCAGCAGGATCTTGCCCGGTTCGAGGTCCCCATGCACCCGCCCCGCCGCGTGAGCCGCGTCGAGCGCCGTCGCCGCCTCTCGCAGGCTCCGGAGGATCATCCCGAGATTCTCCCGCTCTCCGGCTGCAATCATCGCCTCGAGGGTCACCCCCCGTACTAACTCCATGACGATGCACTCGCCGTCTCCGTTCGGGAAACGATCCAGCACCGGAACCACGTTCGGATGCCAGAACTCTCCATTCTCCTGCTCCCCGCCCGCGCCTTGCACTTGCTTAATGGCGACCTCGCGCCCCTCCGCCGGGTCCCACGCGCGAAAAACCACACTCTCGCGGCCACGGCCCAACTCACCCCGCAACTCGTACCGGCCCAGGCTCTCCATGGCATCAGGATATCGCGTGCGTTAAGCTACCGGCATGGCCTCTATCCTGCAAACCAAAACCCGCTCCTGGGCCGAAGTCGAGCGGATGCTCGCCTCTGGCAACGTGCAGGGGAAGCTCTCGAAGGATGATTTGCCCACCCCGGCCCTCTGCGTCGATCTCGACGCCCTCGAAGGCAACATCGCCAAAATGGCCGCCTACGCCCGCGCCCAGGGCCGCGCTCTCCGCCCCCACGGCAAGTCTCACAAGTGCTCCGCCATCGCCCGGCTCACCCTCGCCGCCGGCGCCGTCGGCGCCTGTTCGGCCAAACTCAGCGAAGCCGAAGCCTTTGCCGCCGGGGGCATCGAAAGCGTCCTCGTCACCACCCCCATGGTCGGCCGCCACCGCGTCGAACGCGCCGTCGCTCTCGCCGCCCGTCTGCCCGGCCTCATCCTGGTCGTCGACCACGCCCAGAACGCGGACGACCTCAACGCCGCCGCCCACGCCGCGGGTATCTCGCTCCACGTCGCCATCGACCTCAACGTCACCAACCGCACCGGCGTCGCCCCCGGCCCCGAGGCCGTCGCCCTTGCCGAACACCTCACCCGCCTTCCCCACCTCTCCTTCCAGGGCATCCAGGCCTACGCCGGCCACACCGCCCACGTCGTCGGTTTCGCCGCACGCGCCGCCGCGAGCCAACAGGCCATGGCCCCCGCCATCGCCACCCGCCGCGCCCTCGAAGCCAAAGGCATCTCCTGCCCCTGGCTCTCCGGCGCCTCCACCGGGACCTACAACATCGATGGCGCCATGGACGGCGTCACGGAACTCCAGCCCGGCTCTTACCTGTTCATGGATCTCGATTACAACCGCATCGGCGGCCAATCCGGCCCCGTCTATGACGATTTCGCCAACTCCCTCACCGTTCTTTCCACCGTCTACAGCATGCCCGGCCGCGAGCAGGCCATCCTCGACGCCGGCCTCAAGGCCTTCGCCACGGACACCCCCTACCCGCCTCTCGTCCGCGGCCTCCCCGGCGCCGTCTACTCCTTCGCCGGCGACGAACACGCCCGCCTCGACATCCGCCGCGCCGCCCTCCCCGTCACCCTCGGCGACCGCCTCGAACTCGTCATCCCCCACTGCGATCCCACCGTCAACCTCTATGACCGCTTCTTCGCCACCCGCGGGGAGCAGGTCGAAGCCCTGTGGCGCATCGACGCCCGCGGCATGAGCACATGAGGTCCATAGAGCCTTTTTATTTGACGCCCCCCGCTCCGGTTCCCTACGCTTAAATTTCACTCATTAGGCTAAGTTAGCCGCCATTGAGTAAAGCCCAGTTGTACAAGCCAACGCTGGCGACCCTCCCACGACGGAGAAACAATTCTTTTCCACTGGAGAATCCGTCATGCACAGACTCTTTTTGGGCCTTGGGTTGTTCATCCCGGCTTTCGCGCAAACCAGTTCCCTGTCGGGCGTTGTCCGCGACCACCAGTCCGGCGTCGTTGCTAACGCCGTCGTCGCCCTCACCAACAACGACACCGCCGCTCCTCGCAAAACGCTCACCACCGCTACCGGCGACTTCGTCTTTCCCTCCGTTCCGCCCGGCAACTATACCCTCGAAACCCAGATGCCCGGCTTTCGCACCGCCAGCCAGCAGATCCGCCTGCAGGTCAATGTTCCTCTGAGCGTTGCCGTCCAACTCGAGGTTGGACAGGTCACCGAAACGATCAACGTCGTCGGAGAATCCACGACCGTCAATACCCAGAACGCTACCATCGGCAACGCCTTTACCGAAACTCAGGTCCGCCAACTCCCCCTCCTCACCCGTAACGTCGTCGAACTCCTGAGCCTCCAACCCGGCGTCACCTCCACGGGCGAAGTCATCGGCGCCCGCCGCGACCAGAACAACATCACCCTCGATGGCGTCGACGTCAACGACAATCAGTCCGCCGGCACAAACAGCGCCGACCGCGGCTTCTTCGCCGCGCTGCCCGTCCCCCTCGACTCCGTCCAGGAGTTCCGCGTCACCATCGCCGGCCAGGGC
This sequence comes from Acidobacteriaceae bacterium, assembly GCA_020247055.1. GTDB lineage: Bacteria > Acidobacteriota > Terriglobia > Bryobacterales > Bryobacteraceae. The sequence goes on from JADCJL010000215.1 coordinate 8,715, forward strand.
GCCGACCAGGGCCGCTCCTCCGGCGGCCAAGTCTCGCTGGTTACCAAGTCCGGCTCCAACCAGTGGCACGGCTCGCTCTACGAGTTTCATCGCAACAAATCCACCGCCGCCAACGACTGGTTCTCCAACCGCTCCGGGCTCAAACGCGAAAACCTCATTCGCAATCAGTTCGGCGCCTCCTTCGGCGGTCGCATCGTGAAGGACCGCGCCTTCTTCTTCCTAAACTGGGAGGAGCGGAAAGACCGGTCCGCCTCCGCCGTCCTGCGCACCGTTCCGACCGACTCCCTCAAAGCCGGCATCGTCACCTTCCGCACCAACTCCGGCGGTATCCAGACCCTGACCCCCGCCGAAGCCCGCCAGGTCGACCCGCTTGGCGTCGGCATCTCCTCCGCCATGCTGAGCCTGCTCAAGTCCTACCCCGCGCCCAACGACCCCTCCGCCGGCGGCGACCGCGGCCTCAACTTCGGCGGCTACCGCTTTAACGCGCCCCTCACCCGCAACGACCGCGCCTATGTCGCCAAGATGGACTTCAATCTCGACCGCGAGGCCCGCCATACACTGATGCTCCGGGGCACCCTCGGCGATAACTCCCGCGATCAGGTCCTCGCCCAGTTCCCCGGCCAGGACCCCGCCGCCCGCACGCTCGATAACTCCAAGGGGCTCTCGGCCCGCTACACGGCCGTCCTCTCCCCCAGTCTCGTCAACGTCTTCACCTTCGGCTACACCCGGCTCGGCATCGCCCAGTCCGGCAACGGCAACCCCGCCCTCGCCTTCGGTGGCATCAGCAGCGTTGAAAACTTCACCCGCGGCTTCGGCCGCTTTATCCCCACCGCCAACTTCGTTAACGACCAGACCTGGACCAAAAACAAACACACCCTCCAGTACGGCGTGAACTTCCGCTTCATTCAGAACGACCGGAACTCCTTCGCCACCTCTTTTCCCAGTTACTCCTTCAGCCGGAACACCCTGCGCGGCCTTGGCGCCGACCTGCAGGACTCCGTCAACTCCTACATCCGCCAGCGCAGCGGCAATAGCGCCCTCGCTATCTCGGAAGCGCTCCAGGTCGTCAACGCCTACGGTACCCTGTTTGGCGTCATCAACCAGTACAGCGGAACTTACAACTTCGGCATCGACGGCCAGGCCGTGCCGCTCGGACAATCCATTGATCGCGGCTTTCGCACCCGCGAACTGGATTTCTATATCCAGGACACTTACAAAGTCCGGCGCGATCTCACCCTCACCTACGGCCTCCGTTACTCCCTCTTCACCCCTCCCTTCGAGGTCAACGGCGTTCAGGTCGTTCCCACCGTCCCCCTGCAGAATCTGTTTGCGGACCGCGTCGGCGCCTCCGCCCTCGGCATCCCCGGCCATCTGCTGCCCACCGCCCGCGTCACCTACGCCCCCGGCGGCCCGGTCAACAAAGGACCCGGCTGGTTCGGCTACGACACCAACAACTTCGCGCCCCGCCTCAACGTCGCCTGGGCGCCCGAGTTCAACGGCGCCGCCGGCCGCCTGTTCGGCAAAGGAAGCGTCATCCGCTTCGGCGCCTCCATGCTCTATGACCGTTATGGCTCGGACATGATCGTCAACTTCGACCAATCCGGATCCCCGGGTCTGGCCAGCCAGGTCACCCAGCCCCGCAATACCAACTTCTCGGACTCGTTCCGCTACTCCGGCGGCGGACTGCCCGCTCTCCCGCCCCCGCCGGCCGCCGGTCTGCCTTTCACCCCGCCCACCATCGTCGGCGGCTTCGGCTCCTTCACCGGCGTCGCCAGCAATCTCGTCGCCCCCTATTCCATCCTCCTGAACATGACCTACGCCCGCAACCTGCCGGGTAAGATGATGATCGAGGTGGGCTACGTCGGCCGCCTCTCCCGCAAAGGTCTCGTGCAGCAGGACTTCTTCCAGCCGCTGACCGAGTTCCGGGATCCCCGCTCCGGTGCCACCTGGGCCGAAGCCTCCGGGGTCCTGCGCGACCGCTTCGAAGCCGGCCTCACCCCGGCGCAGGTGCGTGCCAACCCCGCCCTGCTCACCCCCGTACCCTTCTTTGAAAACATGTTCCCCGGCGCCGCCAACCGTACCTTTCCCGGCTCCGCCACCGCCAACTACTTCTTCACCAACTACAGCACCTACGCCGGCAGCGACCTCGACACCCTGAACGACATGGACCGCGAACGCCTCCCCAACGGCTCCTGCATCTCCGTGTTCGGCTGCAATACCTTCTTCGCCCTGCAAAACGCCGGCCTCCGCGCCTGGGTCAACGCCGCCAACGCCAACTTCCACGGCGGCCAGCTCGTCTTCCGCCGTCCCGTCACCGACGGGTGGGGGTTCGACTTCAACTACACCCTCTCCCACTCGCTCGATATCGTCTCGGCCGCCGAGTCCGGCGCCGGCAACGGTGGCGCCGTCATCCAGAACTCCTTCAACCCCAAAGCCTCCTACGCCTCCTCCGACTTTGATATCCGCCACAACATCACCGCCAATACGGTTGTCGAACTCCCCTTCGGCAAAGGCAAACCCTTCCTCCACAGCGCTCCGGGCTGGGCGAATCGCCTCCTCGCCGGCTGGCAGATCACCGCGCTCACCCGCTACCGCTCCGGTCTGCCCTTCAACATCTCCACCGGCGGCATCTACCCCACCAATTACCTGTCCAGTTCCACCGCCATCCTACGCCCCGGCGCCGCTTTCCCGGTCTCCGGACCTGGTTTTGACCAGAACGGCAACCCCAGCATCTTCCGCAATACCAACGCCGTCCAGGCTTTCATGGGTCAGTATCCCGGACGCGTCGGCACCCGCAACCTCCTGCGCGGCGCGCCCCTGTTCAATACCGACATGTCCCTTGGCAAGTACTTCCCTCTCCCCTGGGAAGGACATCGGATCCAGGTACGCGCCGAAGCGTTCAACGCTTTCAATAACGTCAACTGGGGCGAACCCACCCGCACCTTGGCCAACCCCGGTAACTTCGGCCAGATCACTGCGACCAGTGTCGCGGCCCGCGTCCTCCAATTCGCGCTTCGTTACGAATTCTAATCAACCATGAAACCAGTTGCTTCTCTCCTCCTCTGCGCCGCGACTCTCCTCGAGGCGGAACCGCAGAAACCCGGCAAGAAAGGGGCCCCGCCCCCGGCCCCCGTCGCCGGCATCAAGACCCCGGGTATTCAACTGCCCTTCGCCAATCTTCCGGCCGAAGCGGAAATCCCCGTCCCTGGCCGCCCCAACGCCATCCACTTCGGCGAAATGGCCTTCCTCCCCAACGGACCCGAAAACGCCGTCACCCGCCTCGATACCAAGACCAATAAGCTCAACGATCCCTGGACGGGTCTCAAAAACCCCTGTGGCGGCATCCTGAACGCTTTCCGCTCCCTTTGGATCCCTACCTGCGGCGACCAGTCCCTCGCTCGCCTCGACCTCCGCTCCGGCAAACCTACCGCCACGGTCGCCATTGGCCCCGTCTCCGCCCATCGCGCCGTTGCCGCCAACCCCGATAGCGTCTGGGTCCTCTCCGACAACAAAACTACCCTCTCCCGCATCGATCCCGAACAAAACGCGATCGTCAGCGAACTTCGCCTTCCCGCCAACTGCCATTCGCTCCAGTTCGCCGAATCCGCCCTTTGGGTCACCTGCCCCGGCGAGGACCGCTTGCTTCGCATCGATCCGAAAACCAACCTCGTCACGCAGCGCATCGAAATCTCCGAACCCGTGGCCCAAACCTTCGGCGAAGGCTCTCTCTGGGTCCTCTCGCGCAAGGAGGGCAAGGTGCACCGCATCGATCCCAAGACGAACAAGATCAGCGCCACCATCGAAACCGGGATCCCCAACGCCGCCGGTTCCCTCGTCTTCGGCGAAGGCTCCCTCTGGCTCTCGGCCCCCGGCTTCCCGATCACCCGCATCAACCCGGCCACCGATAAAGTATCCCGTCAGTTTGCCGGCGCCGGCCACGGCGATCTGTTCACCGGAGCCTCCGCCCTCTGGCTTTATGACGAAAACAAAAAAATGCTAAAACGTTTTGACCCGAAGCGGATTGCCGCCACCCTCCCCGAGTAACCTATAATGGTGTTGGCCACGTCGTATCGCTAGGCTCTGTAGCCACTCTTCGGGTTCCCTGTCTACCCTTCCGATTCTGCATTACCCCAGGATTCCATGCGCTACAGTCTGGTTCTCTTTCTTTCTTTGGCCGGCTTCTCTGCCTCCGCGCAGAGCCCGAACTCCCCGGAGTTCTTCGAAAACAAGGTCCGCCCGCTGCTGGCGAAAAATTGCTATGCCTGTCATACCCAGTCCGCCCTCGGCGGCCTGCGGCTCGACAGCGGCGAAGCTCTCGCCAAAGGCGGCAAGCGAGGCCCCGCCGTCAACTCCGCCGACCCCGAAAAGAGCCCCCTGCTCATCGCCGTTCGCCATGCCGACCCCAGCTACAAGATGCCGATGGGCAACAAGCTGAAGGACGAAGAAATCCAGGTGTTCGAATCCTGGGTCAGGGCGGGAGCCAAATGGCCGGTTGGCGCCAAGCTCCAGGAAGACACGAAGGCCGCCGGCAATGGCAAGTACGTCATTCGCCCGGAAGCCCGCCAGTTCTGGTCGCTGCAACCCCTGCGCGAACCCGCTATCCCAGCCGCAAAATGGGGCCAGACGCCCATCGACCGCTTTGTCGCCGCTCGCCTCGAAAAGGAGGGCCTGAAGCCGGTTCGCCCGGCCTCGAAACGCGATCTTCTCCGTCGCGCCACGCTCGACCTCACCGGCCTCCCCCCTACTTATGACGAAATCCAGGCCTTTGAGAAAGACACCTCGCCCAACGCCTTCGCCAAGGTGGTTGACCGTCTCCTCGCCTCCCCGCACTACGGCGAACGCTGGGGCCGCTTCTGGCTCGACGTCGCCCGCTACGGCGAAGATGACTATCGCAGTCTTGACCCGATGCGCCGCGGCCACAACCCTTACCCCAATGCCTTTAACTACCGCGATTGGGTGATCCAGGCCTTCCAGGACGACATGCCGTATGACCACTTCGTCAAGGCCCAGCTGGCCGGCGATTTACTCGACCCCAAATCCCGCCACAAAACCCTCCCCGGCACCGGTTTCCTCGGCCTTGGCCCCTGGTACTACGACAACGGCTCGACCGAAGTCACCCGCGCCGACGAGCGCCACGACCGCGTCGACGTCATCAGCCGCGGCTTCCTTGGCCTGACCGTCGGTTGCGCTCGCTGCCACGATCACAAGTACGACCCCATCCCCGCCACGGATTACTACGCCCTTGCCGGCGTCTTCTACAACACCATCTACGAAGAGCATCCCCTCGTCCCCAAAACCACCCTCGCCGAGTTCGAAAAAATCGAAGAGCACATCGACCTCAAACAGAAGATGCTCGCTGAAATCCAGCAGAACGTGGGTGCTAACCTGTCGAAGGCGCTCGCCCTCGAGACCGCCAACTACCTCCAGGGCGTCTGGGAGGTCAGCGGACCCCAAAAGAAAGAGAAGGCAACCGTCGTCGACGCCCGGCGCCTCGACTACGAAGTTCTCGACCGGTGGATCGCCTACATGGAGAAGTCCACCGACAAGTACAAGAACAAAGAGGCCTGGCAGGCGATGATGAAGAGGAAGGGTAGCACCGCCGCCGAAGCCAAGCGCCTGGCCGAAAAGTTCCAGGAAGGGGTCGTCGCCGTCATGCTCGCCCGCTACGATCTCGACGAGCAGAATAAGGTCATCCAGGCCAAAGCCATCGAAGGGACGAAAAAGAAGAAGCGGACCAACAAACCGAGTAACTTCGTCACCAACGACGACTTCTGCCCCGGCTGTAACCTCACCCTGCTGCAGATGCCGGAAGCCGACACCGCCTTCTGGACCGAAATCTTCCAGCGCATGCTCAGTGATAGCGACGACCCCAACGCCATGATGGCCGCCGGCAATCGCTTCGGCAAGCCCGGCGTGCTCACTTTCCGCGGCTGGGGCCTCGAATCCCGCTCCGGCTCCGAGACCCAGGCGCAGATCGCCGCCATCCGCAAGGACATCGACGAAGCCCGCAAGAAACTGGAACCCGGCTTCCCCTACCTCCACGGCGTCAAGGACGCCCCCGAGGCCCGCAACATCCAGCTCGCCTTCCGCGGTGACCCGTTCGACCTGAAGCAGGAGGTGCCTCGCCACTTCTTGAGCATTCTCAGCCCCTCCGACCCCGCGCCTTTTTCGAAGGGCAGCGGCCGGCTCGAACTCGCCGAACAGATCGTCAAGCAGCCCATCGCCATGCGCGTCTTCGTCAACCGCATCTGGAAGGGCCACTTCGGTACCGGCATCGTCGATTCGCCCAGCAACTTCGGCATGACCGGCGAACGCCCCACCAACCCCGAGTTACTCGAATACCTGGCTTCTAACTTTGCCAAGAACGGCATGTCCGTCAAGAAACTCCACCGCGACATCATGCTCAGCGCTGTCTACCAGCTATCGACCGAGAATGATCCCGTCGCCCTTGCCAAAGACTCCGGCAACCGCCTCTACTGGCGCGCCGACAAAAAACGCCTGGACGCCGAACAGATCCGTGACTCGGTCCTCCAGGTCTCCGGCAAGCTTGATAAAGCCGTCGGCGGCCCGTCGGTCGAACTCACCCCGGCCGTCAACCGCCGCACCGTCTACGGCAAGGTCAGCCGCTACAAGCTCGACGAGTATCTCTCGCTGTTTGACTTCCCCACGCCGCTGATCAGCGCCGAAAAACGCTTCGTCACCACCGTGCCCACCCAACGCCTCTTCCTCATGAACAGCGACTTCATGCAGGTGCAGGCCGAAGCCCTCGTGGAACGCGTGGCCGCCGAACCGAACAATACGGCCCGCATCAGGAAGCTCTATCAGATAGTCTACGGCCGCGAAGCCACCCCGGAGGAGATCAGCCTCGGCCTTGAATACCTCAAGACCGAACCGCTGCTCGAATACGAGGAAGGTAAAAAGAAGCCTGCCGCCGATTCTCCCCGCGGTCCCGGCCGCGCCCGCCGCCCCGAAGCCGTTTCCGCTGCCAGCAAACCCGCTCCTGACGAAGCCGACAAGCCCGTTCCCGATAAGGGCCTTGCCGAGGAAACCGCCCCGGCCGCTGCCGCTGCGGCGCCAGAAGCCGCTCCCCCGGCCGACGCCTTCGGCATGGGCATGATGGGCGGCATGGGCCGCCGCGGACCCGGCGGCGCTACCCCGCCAGCCGTGAAGTACGAACCGACCGTCTGGGGACGCTACGCCAAAGTCCTGCTCAGCGCCAGTGAATTCCTGTTCATCAACTAACTAGGGAGAACCACATGTCTTTCCATAAGTCCACGAACCCTTCCACCCGCCGCGAAGCTCTGCGCCGCATCGGCAACGGTTTCGGCATGATGGCCTTCGCTAGCCTGGTGAACCAGTCTGTTGCCCGAGCCGAAGGCCTCGTCGACGGCGCCGGCCGCCCGCTCGGCGCCGCTACCCTCGATCACCCCCAGCGCGTCAAACGCGTCATCTTCCTGTTCATGAACGGCGGCCTGTCCACCATCGACAGCTTCGACCCGAAGCCCATGCTCGATAAGTACGACGGCAAGCCTCTGCCCGGCGTCCAGATCAAAACCGAACGCGGCACCGGCGCCCTCATGCGCTCGCCCTTCAAGTTCAAGAAGTACGGCCAGTGCGGCATGGACATCTCCGAACTCTGGCCCCACCTCGGCGAGGTCGCCGACGACATCGCTTGGGTTCGTTCCGTCCACACCGAAATCCCCAACCACGAACCCTCCTGCCTCATGATGAACACCGGAGCCAACCAGGCCGGCCGCCCCTCGCTCGGCGCCTGGATGACCTACGGCCTCGGCACCGAAAACCAGAACCTCCCCGGCTACGTCGTGCTCTGTCCCGACGTCCCCACCACCGTTGGCCCGCCTCTGTGGAGCAACGGCTTCCTGCCCCCGGTCAACCAGGGCACCTTCATCTCCTCAAAGGTCAACACCCCGGAAGGCGAAGCCCCGCCGATGGAAATGCCCATGAAGGACAAGGACGGAAAAGAGATCCCGAAAAAGGTGGAAGTTGAAAAGAGCTTCGATCCCAAAAAGCTCATCAGCTACGTCAACAATCCCAAGTTCGAACTCACCGAACAGCGTCGCGAACTCGACCTCCTCCAGAAGATCGAAAAGATGCGCCTCGCCCGCGAAGGCGGCGACGCCCAGGTCGAAGCCACCCTCAAGTCCATGGAAACCGCCTTCCGCATGCAGACCGAAGCTCCTCAGGTCTTCGACATCCGCAAGGAATCCGAGGCGACCCAGAAACTCTACGGTCCCGGCAGCACCGCCCGCGGCGCGCTCACGGCCGTCCGCCTCGTTGAAAAAGGCGTCCGGATGGTGCAGGTTTACTACGCCAAAGGCGACCCCTGGGACGCCCACGCCGACATCAACGCCCACAAGATCAACGCGAAGAACTCGGACCAGCCCTTCGCCGCCGTGATCAAAGACCTCAAGTCCCGCGGCCTGTGGAAAGACACGCTCGTCGTTTGCGGCTCCGAGTTCGGCCGTACCCCCGTCCGCGAAGTCGGCGGCGGCGGCGGCCAGCTCAAAAAGGGCCGCGACCACAACCCCCACGGCTTCACCATGTGGCTCGCCGGCGGCGCCATCAAAGGCGGCGCCATCCACGGCGCTACCGATGACTTCGGCTTCAAGGCCGTCGAAAAGCCCGTTCACGTCCACGACATCCACGCCACCATTCTTTATTTGATGGGCATCGACCACACCAAGCTGACCTACCGCTACAGCGGACGCGATTTCCGCCTCACCGACGTCAGCGGCGAAGTCCTGCACTCGATCATCGCCTAACCCGCCGCACCCCGCCGAAGTGATAAAGTGCCCAGCATGGCCCCCGTCAAAATCGCCATGCTCGGCTCCGGCTTCGTAGCCGACTTCTACCTCCAGGGTCTCGCCAACGTCGCCGGCCAGACGGTCGTCGCTAACTACTCGCGCGACCTCGCTAAGGCCGAATCCTTTGCCGCCCGTTGGGATATTCCAGAAGCCACCGACAGCCTCACCCACCTCATCAGCCGCGACGACATCGACCTCTACATCATCGCCCTTCCCAACGAAGCGCACCTCCCCGTCTCGCTCGCCCTCTCGGCCGCCCGTCGCCATCAGGTCTGCACCAAACCCCTCGGCCGCACCGCCGCCGAAGCCCTCCAGATGTGGCAGGCCGCCGAAGCCTCCGGCATGCTCCACGGCTACGCCGAAACCGAAGTCTTCGCCCCCTGCGTCGTCAAAGCCCGCGAGATGATCGAAAGCGGTGGCCTCGGCCGCGTCCTCTGGGTCCGCTCCCGCGAATCTCACTCGGGCCCCCACAGCCCCCACTTCTGGGACGTCGAAAAGACCGGCGGCGGCGCCATGAACGATCTCGGCTGCCACTGCATCTCCGCTGCCCGCTTCTTTTTCGGCAAAGACGATCCCATCGTCCGCGTCATGGCCTGGGGCAAACGCCTCGTGCATCACGACAAAACCGCCGGCGAAGACAACGCCCTGCTGCTTCTGCAATTCGCCTCCGGCGGCCTCGGCCACTGCGAGCTTTCCTGGACCACCAAAGGCGGCCTCGACCTCCGCAACGAAATCCACGGCACCGAAGGCTCTCTGTTCACCGACGTCACCCGCGGCACCCCCCTTACCGCCTTCACCACCCGCGACGCCGGCTACATCATCGAAAAGGCCGATACCGCCTCCGGCTGGACGCGTCCCCTGCCCGAAGAGGCCTTCGCCTACGGCTATCAGGCCGAAATGCGCCACTTCGTCGAGTGCGTCCGCCACGGCCGCACCCCCCGCGAAACCTATCACGACGGCTATCTCGTCAACCGGATCCTCGACGCCGGCTACGCCTCCCTCCGCTCCGGCGCCTGGGTCGATCTCCCTCAGGAATAACTCACCATGCGCCTGCTCTCTCTCTTGCTTTTCACCGTCTCCCTCGCCCCCGCCCAGTCCTGGACCACCCTCTTCGACGGGAAAACCCTCCAAGGCTGGCAGCCCCGCGCTACCTTCGCCCCGCCCGGCACCGGCGATTGGAAGGTCGCCGACGGCGCCATCCTCTGCGGCGGCGCCCAACCCGGCTGGCTCTCCACCAACGCCTCCTACCGCGACTTCCGGCTCCAACTCGAGTTCCGCGGCCCCGCCACGGTCAACAGCGGCGTCTTCCTCCGCAGTCAAAAAGAAGGCCAACCCCACGTCACCGGCTACGAACTCCAGATCTGGGACATGCAACCGGCCGGCTACCTCACCGGCAGCCTCGTCGGCAGCGTGAAAGCCCAACCCACCAAAATCAAACCCGACGCCTGGAACCGCTTTGACATCACCGCCCGCGGCGACCACTTCCTCGTCAAACTGAATGGCCAAACCGTCCTCGACGCCCACGACGGCAAGCACGCCGAAGGCGTCATCGGCCTCCAGTGCCAGCCCCAGCAGAACATCGCCTTCCGGAACCTCCGGATTCAGCCGTTACCCCCGAAAAAATAAGGCGTTTCGCTCGTTAGGTTGTAACGCTGTCTGTGGTAGTCTGATCAAACCGGGGGGCATAGTACCCCCGCTGGTTACTTACCTAGACAGGAATACTGCATTGCGAAGCCTTCTCCTCCGATCTTTCTGCATCCTCTTTTTTACCTCCGCCGCCCTCCTCGCCCAGGGCGACCGCGGCGCCATCACCGGCCTCATCACCGATAAATCCGGCGCCGCCGTTCCGAACGTCGCCGTCGAAGCGGTCAACACCGCCACCAACACCCGATTCGAAACGGTCTCTACCGGCACCGGAGCCTACCGCCTCGTCGGTCTGCCCATCGGGTTCTACGATGTCAGTGCGAAAGCCTCCGGCTTTAACACCTCTATCCAGCGCGGCGTCCAGATTCAAACCAACCAGACGGCCACTATCGACATCGGCCTCACCGTCGGCGCCGTCACCGAAAGCGTGACCGTCCAGGGCGGCGTCCCCATCATCCAAACCGAGTCCGCCGACATCGGCGTCGTCGTCGAGTCCAAACAGTTCCTCGACCTCCCCCTCACCCTCGGCGGCGGCATCCGCAACCCCTCCAACTTCATCAAGCTCGCCCCCGGCGTCAGCCCCACCGGCACCTGGACCAAGTCCATCTCCGGCGGCGGCGGCTTCCAGGATCAGATCTATTACGACGGTATCGCCCTCTCCCGCGGCGACCTGTCGAACGACGCCGAAGTCAACCCCTCCGTCGACGCCATCGCCGAGTTCAAGCTGATCACCAACAACTACTCGGCCGAATACGCCCACGCGATGGGCGGCGTCACCAGCTTCACCATGAAGAGCGGCACCAACCAGTTCCACGGCACCGCCTTTGAATTCCTTCGCAACGAAAAACTGGACGCCCGCGGCTTCTTCCCCACCACCCGCGCTCCTTCGAAGCAAAACGAATGGGGCGGCACTCTCGGCGGCCCTGTCGTCATCCCGAAAATCTACAACGGCAAGGACCGTACCTTCTGGTTCTTCTCCTTCGATCAGTTCTATCGCCGCGGCGGCGCTTTGGGCGGCCTCAACACCCTCCCCACCTCCCGTATGGTGCAGGGCGACTTCAGCGAACTCGGCAGCCGGCTCATCTACGATCCCAACAGCTCCGGCGCCGCCGGCAGTCGCGTCCCCTTCGCGGGTAATCGCATCCCTTCCAACCGCCTCAGCAAGGTCTCCTCGGTGATGCTGCCCTTCATCCCGGCGCCCGAACTACCCGGCCTCGTCAACAACTCCATCGCTCCCCTCGGTAGCCCCCGCGCCGACGAGCGCACGGCCGGCTTCAAAATCGACCACACCTTCAGCCCGAAGAATCGCGTCAGCGGCATGTACAACGATACCTTCCGCCCCTCCATCAAGAGCCCTGGCCCCTCCCGCCTGCTCCCCGTCGGCGGCGAAGCGGCGACGCTCATTCTCAACTACAACCTCCAGAAAGTGCGCACCAACGTGCTCCACTTGAATATCGACCAGAACCTCTCGCCCACCACCCTGAACCACATTGGCCTCGGCTACTCCCGGTTCCGCAATCCGAACTTCTCGCTCGGCTTCAACCAGGGATGGACCCAGCCCAACGGGGGTAAACTCGGGCTCCGCGGCCTCCAGTTCGACCTCTCTCCCACGGTTTTGTTCGACACCGAAGGCTACACCCGCTTCGGCGACGACATCGCCAGCGACAACTACTTCCACACCTTCACCGCGCTCGACACCCTCACCATGATCCGCGGCAACCATACCCTGAAGTTCGGCGGCGAAGTCCAGCGCCATCGCGATAACTACCGCAACTTCGGCAATGGCGGCGGCACCTTCCGCTACCGCCGCGAAACCACCGGCCTGCCCGGCGTAGCCGCCTCCGGCGACGCCTTCGCCAGCTTCCTGCTCGGCGAAACCTACTCTTCCAGCGCCTTCTTCCGCGATTCGCTACCCGGCGGCCGCTATACCGTCTTCGGCTTCTTCGCCGACGACACCTGGAAGGTCACCAACAAACTCACCCTCACCCTCGGTTTCCGTTGGGAACCGGTTGTACCCCATAGCGACCCCGCGGGCCGGATCTCCTATCTGGATATCGCCGCCCCGAACGCTCTGGCCGGCAATCTGCCCGGCGCCATGCGCTTCGGCAATACCGATGGCGTCAGCAACCGCTATCTCAACGTGCTCTGGAACAACTTCGCCCCGCGCCTCGGCATCGCATACCGCCTCACCAACCGCACCGTCATCCGCGGCGGCGCCGGCGTGTTTAACTCCAACTACATCAACCAGGGCCTCGGCCTGCCCGCCTTCGGTTACGCGACGACGGCCTCGTTTGCCTCCGCCGACGGCGGCACCACAGCCGCCTTCAACTGGGACGGCGGCTTCCCGCAGAACTTCCGCCGGCCTCCCGTCAAGGATGCCACCGCCGCCAACGGCCAGGCTGCCACCGCCGTCATCCCCTCCTCCTACCAACTGCCCTATAAGCTGCAGTGGAACCTCGCCATCGAGCATCAGTTTGCCGACGACATCTCGATGAGCTTTGCCTACGTTGCCAACGCCGGCCGGCACCTGTACAACTCGCAGCAGCTCAACCAGCTCCCGCAGCAGTACTGGAACCTGCCCGCTTCGCTGCTCACGGCCAACATCAACTCCGACGCCGCCCGCGCCGCCGGTATCCGCGAACCCTTCCCCGGTTTCGCTCAACTCTGGGGTGGGCTCGCTCGCGTCAACCAGGCGCTTCGCCCGTTCCCGCAGTATGCCAACGTGGGCATCTACGGCTCCACCTTCGGCAACTCCAACTATCACAGCTTCCAGTACAAGCTGGATAAACGCATGGCCCGCGGCTTGAGCGGCACCGTCGCCTACACCTGGTCCAAGTTCCTCACCGACGCGGCCATGTTCGACGACAACCCCGCCCAGCAGAATGCCCTGCAGCGCGAAAAGTCGTATCACCCCTCCGACTATCCGCACGTATTCACCTTCTCGCTGGTCTACAACGTGCCCTTCTCGAGCCAGAGCAAGGCCGTGAACTTCCTGCTCAAGGGCTGGCAGTTGGCCACCGTCAACAGCTACAACTCGGGTGGCCGTCTCTTTCCGACCACCTCCAATGCGCTGCCCTTCTTCAACCTTGGCCTGCGGCCCAACATCGTAAACGCGAACATGCGGTCCGATGTCTCGATGGATCAGTACGACCCGAACGATCCGGCCCGCAACACCTACATCCTGCGCTCAGCCTTTGCCAACCCGGCGCCCGGACAGTTGAGCACCGCGGCTCGCGGTCTCGAAGTCCGCGGCCCGATGCGGCAGGATGAGAGCCTCGCCTTCATGAAGCAGAACCGGATCGGCGAGCGCCTCTCGACGCAATTCCGCGTCGAGATTCAGAACCCCCTCAACCGGACCGTCTTTGGCAATCCGATCATGGATTTCACCAACGCCGCCTTCGGTCGCATCAACTCTACCCAGATCGGTCCGCGTAACATCCAACTCGGTCTCAAGTTGATGTTCTGATCGCCCGCTGGCTTCCTGCCGCCGAAAGCCTCCCCCCTACCGGGCCGGGAGGCTTTCGGCTTTTCTGGGTTGGCCTTTCCCGGTCGGCCCCCCCGTGTCGGCCCCCCTGTCGGCCCCCCCTTTACCCCGGAGTTCAATTCTGATATTTTCTCCGCTGGAGGTGTTGTGTGAAGACTCTGTGGTTTCTGCCTGTCCTTCTCCCGGTGTCCCTTTTGCTTGGCCAGACCCCGGCAGCATCCGACGCTCACGCACCGCTGTTCCGTCCGAAGGCTAACACCGTAAGTCAGGATAGCGCCCGCCTCACTGCCCACCTGCCCAAACCGGCGGCCGGCCGGGTGGCCATCAAAGGCTTCATCGATGAAGAGATCCTCGGCAAGATGAAGCGGGATCAGATCCCCCACGCTCCGCTGGCAACCGATCTCGAGTTCCTCCGTCGCGTTCGCCTCGACCTGACCGGTAAAATTCCCACCGCGACCGAAGTGCGCGAGTTTCTCTCGAACCGCGCTCCAGATAAGCGCGCCCGCCTAATCGATCAGCTAATCGGTTCTCCCGAGTTTGTTGATAAATGGGCCTACTTCTTCATGGATGTCCTCCGCGCCAACGGCAAAATGGGCCGCGGACACAAACTCTTCCACTACGCCCTTAAAGAGAGCCTCGCCGCCGACCGGCCCTATGACGACTGGGTCCGTTCGCTCATCGCTGCTTCGGCCAAGAGTAATTATGTCGTTTCGGCGGTCAATCCCATCGTCCGCGAACACGTCGAAGGCAAACCCGGCGAAGCCGCCCACGGCGACGATCTGTCCAAGGTCAACCAACTCGACACCCACGACGAGCTGACGATTCTCTACGGCAAGGTCTTCCTCGGTATCAACCTTTCCTGTGTCTCCTGCCACAACGGACGCGGACATCTGGAGAAGGTGAACGCGCATCTGACTACGCTCCGCCGGTCGGACTTCTTCCAGATGTCCGCCTTCCTGGGCGGCACCCGCTACATTCCGCACGTCGAAAAATCGGCCGCCGTCATGGGCCACTTCCTTGTCGATGACTTCGGCGGGCCCTACAACACCAAGTCCGAAAGTATGCTCCGCACCAAACGTTCGGGCGGCCCCAACACCCCGAAGTTTGTCCTCACCAACGCCGTCGTCCCGCCCGAAGCCGAGCCCCGCGCTGAACTGGGCCGCATGCTCACCAGCCATCCGCAGTTCGCCCGCGCCACCGTGAATATGTTCTGGGCCAAGCTGATGGGCATTGGCATAGTCGATCCCTACGACGAATTCGACCTGCTCCGCCTCGACCCCAACAACCTGCCCAAAGGCTGGGACCTGCAGCCTTCGCACCCGGCCCTGCTCGAGAAGCTAGCCGACTCCTTCCGCCAGAGCAATCACAGCATCCAAAGCCTGTTCCGGCTCATCTGCAACTCCTCGGCCTACCAGCTGTCCGCCCGCTTCCCGGGCGAATGGCAGGAGTCCTACGCCCGCTACTACGCCCGCAAGTACGTCCGCATGCTGACGGCTGAAGAGCTGCACGACGCCATCGCCGATGCCACCACGCGCCCCGGTTCCTACGTCGCCATGCAGGTCTCGGTGCCGCAGGCCAAGGGCGAGCTGAAGTCCTTCATGTCGGCCTTTGGCGAATCCAACCGCGGCGGCCCGCCCCGCACCCCGGCCCCGTCGCCGCTGCAGCCCATCACGATGATGCGTTCCCCCGTTGTGAACGATCGCGTCCTGGCCGCCAAGGATAGCCGCGTGCAGCGTCTACTCGACACCTATCCGGACAACGGTAAAGTCGTCGACGAGCTTTTCCTCGCCACCATTTCCCGTCTACCGCTGCCGGCCGAACGGGCCGTCGCGGTGGACGCGCTCAAGGCCAATCGCGTCGAAGGCGCCCAGAACCTGCAGTGGGCTCTTCTCAACCTCGTCGAGTTCCTCTATAACTTATGAAGATCCAGGACCTGCTCCCCTCTCGCCGCGAACTCCTGCGCTTCGGCGGTCTCGGCATCCTCGGCGCCTCGGCCATCCCCCGCGTGCTGCGCGCCAACTCCACGGCGAAGACCAAGCCCCGCGGCACCGCCCGCAACGTCATCTTCTTTGAACTCGCCGGTGCCCTCAGCCACGTCGATTCGTTCGACTTCAAAGAGAATCCGTCCACCCTCCCCGGCTTCGACGTCCGCAAGGCCTCGAATGGCATCTACGTCCCCTACGGCCTGTTCCCGCGCATGTTCCATGTGATGGACAAGGTGGCCCACGTCCGCTCCTTCGTCAGCCACGAAGAGGTACACCTGCGCGGCCAGTACTACATCCAGGCCGGTCGCCAGCTCAACGTCGCCTTCGCCCCGGAGATCCCGTCGATCGGCTCGGTCGTCGCCAGCGAACTCGAGCCGCAGCGGCGTCCGAACGACACCTTCCCCACCTACGTCTCCTTCAACCTGACCACGAATCAGGTCGGGGCTCTTTCCACCGGCTTCCTGCCGCCGCGCCACGCCGTCTTTGACCTCAACCCGGAAGAAGCCCTCTCCGGCATGCGCCTCGACCAGAAGGCCACCGAACTGCTCGAAGAGCGCTGGCGGCTGCTCTCGAAACTCCGCCAGGCGCAGGGCCAGCGTCAGGCCGGCCTCGACAAGTCCATCAACGGCTTTGAAGACTTCTCCCAAACCGCCAAGCACCTGCTCTCCGACGGCCGCTGGCCCAAGGCGTTTGATATTCCGGAGGCCGACCGCAAGCGCTACGGCAACACCTCCGTGGGGCTGTCTGCCATCCTCACCCGGAACCTGCTCCAGCAGGACGGCGGCACCCGCTACATCCACATCTGCCATGACGGCTGGGACCACCACAAAGAGATCTGGACCAAAACGGCCGCAACCAATCACTACAAGCTGATCGCGGAGATGGATCCGGCCCTCGCCAGTCTGATTGAGGATCTCGCCGTCGCCAAGTCCCCCGTGCATCCCGGCAAAACCCTGCTCGACGATACGCTCGTTGTCTGCATGGGCGAGTTCGGCCGCACCCCGGGGCCGCTCAACTTCCAGCATGGCCGCGACCACCACAAACACTGCTTCCCGGCGATGTTCGCCGGCGCCGGCGTCAAGGGCGGCCGCGTCCTCGGCGCGAGCGACGCCGATGGCGTCAAGTGCATCGACACCGGCTGGGAGCACTCCATGCAGCCCCGGATTGAAAACGTTGTGGCGACGATCTATTCCGCCCTCGGCATCGATTGGTCGAAGGAGGTCCACCACACCACCTCCGGCCGCGCCTACGTCTACGTCGATCCGCTCGGCGCCAACTCGCTGATTCCGACCGACGAACTCAAAAACATCTATGCCTAGCTGGTGGGTCGCCCTCTATCTGCTGGCCGGCCCCGAAATGGTCTCCATTCCCGCCGGCGAGTTCGAACAGGGCCGCAGCTTTGCCTGGAAGGATTACGATGTACCCTGGTACCCCAATCCGGCCAAGGACGATACCCCGGCCCGCCGCGTCAAACTGAAGGCCTATTCGCTGGATGTCGCCGAGGTAACCAACCAGCGCTACCACGCCTTCGTGAAAGCCACCCGCCACGCCCCCCCCTACCATTGGAAGAAGGGCGTCCCGGACCCCGCCAAGCTCAATCATCCCGTCTACAACGTCAGCTACGACGATGCAGTGGCCTTCTGCGCCTGGGACGGCGGCAAGCGCCTGCCTACCGAAGCCGAATGGGAGCGCGCCGCCCGCGGCGCCGCCGAAGGCAAAATGTACCCCTGGGGCGACCGCGCCATCACCCCGGCCGATGCCGTCTACGACGCCAAGGACGGCCCGCAGGCCGTATGCGGCAAGACGCGCAACGCCTTTGGCCTGTGCGACATGACCGGTAATGTCTGGGAGTGGTGCGCCGACTGGTACGGCCAGCGTTACTACGCCTCAGCGCCCGCCGAAAATCCCCCCGGCCCGCCCACGGGCATCTACCGCGTCCTGCGGGGCGGCAGCTGGTTCGATACGCCTCCGCTGTTCCTCTCGCTCCCCTACCGCAGTTGGGCCCGGCCCGCCGAGCGCAGCCCCACCATCGGCTTCCGCTGCGCGAAGTAACCCTCCTGTATGCGACTGCTTCTTCTTTTCTGTCTCGTCTTCCCCTGCCTGGCGGAGGAGTGGCGACCGGTCCGCGGCAGCATCCTCGGCGGCCTCTCCGGCCTGGCACTCGTCGAAAGCACGGCCGCCCGGAGCACGTTCCTGATCGTGCATGACAACAAGGCGCCCACCGACCCGCGCCTCGCTCTGATCACCCTCGCCGGCCCGCAGCCGGTCGCCTACCGCCCGGTCGCCTGGAAGTTCGACGCCGACTGCATCGACCTGGAGGCCATCACCGCCATCCCTGGCCGCCCCGGCGAGTATCTCGCCCTCATCAGTCGCGGCCTGGTTTATCACATCCGCCTCGACGCCGCCCGGCAGTCGGCGGAAACCCTCGGCCGTTTCCCCCTGCCCGCCGTACCACCCAAGGCCAATTTCGAAGCGCTTTCGCTCCAGCGCCTCGACCATCGCTACCTGCTGGCCTGGGCCGACCGCGGCGATAGCGACCGCCCGGCCCGCCTCTTTTTCGCCGAACTGGGTCTGGACGGCTACCGGCTATCCGGCCTCGAGTCGGCGGACATTCGGGTTCCCTGGCCGGTGCAGAATGTGCGCCACGTCTCGGATCTCCGCATCGATGAAGGCGGCGTCCTCACTTTCGCCGCCGCCTCCGACACGGGCGACGACGGCCCGTTTTCTTCGGCCATCTATCTCGGCGGCGTCTTCCGCTTCGGGAAGAAGAAGCCCCGTCTGGCGGCCTATGCGCAACTGATCCGCCTGCGGACGTTCCCGGATCGTAAAATAGAGGGGATGGAGCTCGTCCCGGGCAGCGGAGGTTTCCTCTTCGCCACCGATGACGAGAACTTCGGCGGATGGGTACTCTCCACCTGGTAACGCTGCTGTGGGCGCAGGCCTTGTTGCCTGCCAGTTGGGCCTCTGCGTTCGAACGGACCGATGCCGGTGTCCTCGCCTGCGACGTCACCCCGACGCGGCCCTATCTGAACTTTGGCTTCCGCTTTCAGGCCGGCTACTTCTTCACGGTCCCGCTGGCACAGCTGGCCGGTCCCGGCCATCAGCTCCAGGTCGTCACCCGCGTAACCCCCGAGGCCGGACCGGCCGTCGTCCTCGGCCAACGCTTCGGTCTGCCGCCGGTACCCAAAACTTCGCAGTTGATCGAGGTGGCGGGTGGCTATCTGTTGGGGGAAGGGAAGTACCGCGTCGACTGGATCCTTTACGATGAACGCAACCGTGCCTGCCGGAAGTCCTGGAAGCTCAAAGTGGCGCGCTCGGGAGGCGAAAAGCGGGTCGACCTGGCGATGCCGCCCCATACCGTCACCGACTTCTCGCTCACCGGTCTGCCCCCGCCGCGCCTCGCCGCCAAAGCCGGAGGCCCCATCGCGATCCTGCTCAACGCCGCGCCCCTGTCGCTGCGCCGGCTGCGGCTTCGCGTTTCCGATGAGCTTCTGCTGGTTGGCGCCCTCTCTTCGCTCGTCGAACGCCTGGGTGGCCGTCCGATTCGGCTCGTTGTTTTCAATCTCGACAAGAGGCAGCAGCTCTACGAAAAGGACGATTTTGAGCCCGCGCAACTGAACGCGGTCAGCCAGGCCATCAACCAGCTCGAACTCGACGCGGTCGACCTCGCGGTGCTCCAAAGCCCCAAGGGCCACATCGACTTTCTCGCCGGTCTACTCAATCGCGAGACCGCGGAAACGGTCGTCCTGCTCGGGCCCACCACCCGCTACTTCGAATCGATGCCCGCCCATAAGATCGAAAAGGGAAGAAACCGGATCTTCAATCTCCAGTTCCTTCCCTTCTGGCGCTTGGGCGTGCCGCCGCCCGATCTGCTCGACTCCGCTACCCGCCGGCGCAAGGGCAAAACCATGCTCCTGCGGACCCCGGCCGACTTCGCCAAGGCCATCGCGGCGCTTTAACTACGCAAACGGACTCCGCTTGAGCGCGTACTCCATTGCCTCGGCCGGCACCGTGTAGCGGCTCAACGCCCGGTTGCCGATGTAGTTCAGGTCCTTGAAACCCACCGGGCTCGTGTAGAACGCGTCCACCGTCATCTTCCGCACCCAATCAAAGAACGCGACGCCGGCGCCCAACTCGTTGGCCCGCCGCACGGTGTAACCCGTGAAGTCCTTGTAGACCGCCGATTTCTGATAGACCAGCTCTTCGTTCTGCCGTTCGGCCAACTCGCGGCCGGCTTCGACGAGAGCGTCGAGCATCTGCGTCTGCTGCTCCGGCTTGGCCGCGAGAAACGTGGCGTTGTAGCGCTTCCGCATCTCGGCGTCGAGCCAGGCAAAGCCGCCGTGGAAGATGTTGGCAATCTGCTCGTTCTGGTGCGCGAGCGTGTCGATGAACTCCGGCGCCCCGGCATCGAGCGCGCTGCCCGAGACGTTATCGGCCGGCACGATCAGCACGGCCAGCCGTTGCAGCGTCTTGTACTCAGCCGCCGTGAACTCCTTGACACGGTAGGGGCCCTTCGCCTTCTCCGCCGCCGTCTCGGCGTGCACATGCTGGGCCGCCTCCACTTCGAGCGTTCCGAGCGTGGTCAGGCCCACCGCGATGGCCCGCAGCCACGACCGGCGGTCCAACGATTCAACCGGTAGCAATGATTCGAGCGGTACGAAGTTAGACATTGCCTTTCTTCATCTCCTCGGCCAGGTAGTCGCATGCGCGCCAGGCCAGTGCGTTAATGGTTAAGGTCGGGTTCTTGTCCGGGTTCGACGCAAAGCTCGCGCCGTCCACCACAAACAGGTTCTTCATCTCGTGCGCCTGGCAGTAGCCGTTGAGAATGGAGTCCTTGGCGGACTTGCCCATCCGCGCGCCGCCCACTTCGTGAATAATCGTGCCGGGAATCGAAATCCCCTGCGATTCGCGCTGCGCCGCGCTCAGCCCGCTCACCTTGCCGCCCATCGCCGTGATGATCTCGGCAAAGGTCTTCTCCATGTGCCGCGCCTGCTTCCACTCATAGTCGGTCCACTTGAAGTGGAACTTCAGCACCGGAATGCCCCACTTATCGACGACGTTCGGGTCGAGTTCGCAGTAGGAGTGGATGTTGGGAATCATCTCGCCGCGGCCGGCAAAGCCGATCGAGGTGCCGTAGCTTTCGCGAATCTTCGCCTTCATGTTGGCGCCGTAGCCCCAGCGCCGGGCCGCGCCGTGGTAGCCGCCCACGCTCGGCATACCGTAACCGCCGCCGATTTCAATGTGGTACCCGCGCGGAAAATCGAGCTTATTGTGCTTATCCCACAGCCACCACGGCATGAACAGGTGCGCCCCGCCGTAGCCATCGGTGTTGTAGTGCGGCATCCCTTCAAGCGCCGGCACCGTGCCGGAGAGCCCGAAGCCCACCGTATCCATCAGATAGCGCCCGAGCAGCCCCGACCCGTTGGCCAGGCCGTTCGGAAACTCTTTGGTCTTCGAGTTCAACAGGATGCGCGTGGACTCGCAGGCGCTCGCCGCCAGCACCACGACCTTAGCCTTGATGATCTTCTCGGTGCGCGTCTTCTTGTCGATGTAGAGAACGCCGGTCGCCTTGCCGTTGTTATCGGTCAGCACCTCGCGCGCCATCGCCAGATCAAACACCTTCAGACGCCCGGTCTTCATCGCCGGGAACACCTGCACCTGCGCCGAACTGTAGGCCGACGCCGTCTGGCAGCCGCGGCCGCACTGCCCGCAATAGTGGCACGCCGCCCGGCCGTTCAGGTTCTTGGTGATCACCGCGCGCCGGTTGGCAATGCAGATGATGCCCAGCTTGTCGCAGGCCTTCTTCACCAGCATCTCGTGCACCTTCGGCGGCGGCGCGGGCAGAAACTTGCCATCCGGGCACGACGGCACATTCTCGCGCGTGCCCGCAATGCCGATGAACTCCTCGGCCTTGTCGTAGTAGGGCGAAATGTCCTGATAGGAGACCGGCCAGTTGAACCCCAGCCCGTCCTTGTCGTACGGCTTGAAATCGTACTCGGCAAACCGGAACGACATGCGTCCATAGTGATTGGTGCGGCCGCCCAGAATGCGGGACCGGAACCATTGAAACTGGCTCCCCTCACCCACCGTGTACGGCTCGCCTTCCAGTTGCCAGCCGCCGCTCGTCGTCGAAAAGAATCCGAACGGCTTCCCTTGGCCGAAGTACGCCTTGCCGCCCTCCTCGGCGCCCCGGTGCTCGTAATCGGCCGGCACCTTATGCTCTTTAAATTCTGTGGCGACGTCCAGCATCGGACCCGCTTCAAGCAGCGCCACTTTGAGGCCTTTCGCCGTCAACACATGCACCGCGGTCCCGCCGCCGGCGCCCGAGCCGACCACGACGGCGTCAAAAACTTCCTGACTACTGGTGTTCTGAGGCATTGGCATTATTCCATCATATCTGCGCGCCGGCTCCAAACGTGGTGTAATACGCCAAAGTGATGATCACCCGCCGCCGCTTCCTCGCTGCCTCCGCCGCCGCGCCCCTCTTGGCGCAAAACCCCTGGCCCTCGCCCGTCATTGATATCCATCTGCACCCCCGCCGCGACTCCGTCTCCTCGCTCGACCACGTCACCGGCGCCGGGATGGAAAAGGCCGTCCTGCTCACCCACATCCGCGACGCCGCCCGCGCCAAAGAGCAGATCGCCAAACATCCCGGCCGCTTCCACTGGTTCGTCGCCGCCGACCCCGCCCAACCCGGCGGCTTCGAGGGCGTCGCCCAGGCGCTCAAGGACGGCGCCATCGGCATCGGCGAAATGAAAACGCACACCCGCGCCGACGCCAAGGCCATGCGCCGCCTCTACGACCTCGCCGCCGACCACCGGGTCCCCGTCCTGCTCCACTTCCAGCAAGCCGCCCCCTTCGACCCCGAAGCGCTCTGGAACACCGGCTTTCCCGACTTCCACAAAATCCTCCAAGCCCACAAGAAAACCAACTTCATCGGTCACGCCAACTTCTTCTGGGCCTCCATCAGCGCCAACCCTCCGTCCGGCGAAGAGTACCCCGCCGGACCCGTACAGGCCCGCGGCCTTACCGACCGCTGGCTCGCCGACTACCCCAACCTCTACGGCGACCTCTCGGCGAACTCCGGCAACAACGCCCTCAGCCGCGATCCGGCCTTTGCAAGGGCATTCCTCACGCGGCATCAGAATAAACTGATGTTTGGCAGCGACTGTAGCTGTAAAGATGGAATTGGCACCGGAGGTAGCCCCCTCCTGGCTCGCCTCAAGGGAAAATGCGTCGGTCGCGATACCCTCAGCCTCCTCAAGGAACTCACCTCCCCGGATGTGTTTCGTAAGGTGTGTTGGGGGAATGCCCACCTCCTTTTGCGGGTATCCGCCTAGTCCGGTCCTTCGCTATTTCCGTAAAACAAATAGCCGAGATTATTCTCCACCCGCCGACACTTGTTTAGCGTGGGTGAAGGAATACCCCCAATTGAGTGGAACGGAGAATCGGAGTGCCAAAATCATCAATCCAACACATTACAGAAGAAAAACTGGAACAGTATCATCTGCAGCAGCTGGCTGAACCGGCGGCGGAGGCCGTCGAAGAGCATTTGCTGGTCTGTGAACACTGCCGAACGCAACTGGAAGAGTTAGAAGTTTTTACGAAGACATTTCGCGCCGTGGCGCCCATCCTCGGGCGCGAAGACGCGCTGGCGGAACGCGGAGGGCTGCGGGAGTGGCTACGCCGGCAGTTCCGAAACCCGATTCCCGCTCTCGCGTTTGGCGCCGTTGCCGCTCTGGCGCTCTTCGTGGGCCCCATGGCCTGGCGCACAGGTCCGGCCATGGGTCCGGTCGCGGTGGTTCAGCTCGAAGCGATCCGGGCAAACGCCTTTCCGGAGGCTCCCGCCGGCCGTCCGTTGCAGTTCGGTCTGGAGTTGACCGGTCTGGCGCCTTCGCCCTCGTTCCGGGCCGAAATCACCAACGAGAACGGTCAGTCCCTGTTTACGCAAACTGTCACCCCGGCCGGCCCTGCCGCCCGTCTCGAACTCGCCGAAGGGTTGCGCGCCGGCCGCTACTGGCTCCGGCTCTACGGCCGCGAGGACAAAGAACCCGTCCGGGAGTTCGGCTTCACCGTTCGCTAAGCGTCACGGTACCGGACCGCTCGCAATCCTCTCCATGAATCGGATCACCCGCAGCGGGTACTGCTTCCGGGTGGGGTTGTAGGCCCGGAGAATCTCCCGGCTGGTCCGGCCCCGATAAATCGGCGAGTGCGCCAAACGGCTCGCCACGTAGTCAATTCCGGCCGCAACCGAAGAAAATCGGGTGCGGCCGGAGTTCCATCCGAAGATGTTATTGCGCCGGGCGTGCCGCCCGCCGCCGCTCTCCACCATCGCCAGGGCCGGCAGCAGCCGCCAGTCAAGACCATACTGGTCCGCCTTTTCGACAAACGCCTGCGCCGAAGCCCCCAGCGGGCTCCCCTGACTGGCGAAGAACGTTCGGAGCGTCTCGCAGCGGGCGTCTTTCTCGCAATCAACCGGCTCTGCGCCGGCGGCGCCTCCCGCCCCGGCCATCGCCAGGAAGGCGAAACCGGCCGCGAACGCCCGGGTCGGTAGCAATCCTTCCATCCCCAATAGAGTACCCCACTAGGAGTACCTCTGTCGGTCCTGGGGCTCCGGCTCCGGCTGCGTGGTACCCTGCGGGTGTAAGACCCCTATGGCTCGACTGTTGCCTCTTCTCCTTGCCGCCGCTCTCCCGCTGGCGGCCCAGCTCGTCGTCGTCCTCAACTCGGGCGACGAAATGATCTCGCTGATCGACCAGAAAACCCGCCGCGAAACCAAGCGCTTCCGCATCGGCAAAGAGCCGCACCACCTGATGGCCACCCCTGACGACAACTACCTCATCGTCGCCAACGCCGCGTCCAACGACCTCGTCTTCCTCGACCGTGCCACTGGCGACATCAAGAACCGCCTTCGCGATATCGCCGACCCCTATCAGATCGGTTTCAGCCCCAACGGCCAGTACTTCGTCTCCTGCTCGCTCCGCCTCCACCGGGTCGATCTCTATTCGGGCAAAGACTTCAAACTGCTGCAGCGCCTGCCGGCGAGCAAAACCCCCAGCCACCTGGCCTACGACAAGGACTCCTCCTTTGTCTTCATCACCCTGCAGGACTCCAACGAACTCCTCGCGATTGACCTCAAAGCCCGGAAAGAGGCCTGGCGCATGCCCATCGGCCCGCTCCCCTCCGGCATCTGGATGACCCCGGACAACAAACACCTGCTCATCGGCATCATGGGCCGCGACTACGTCGAAGTCATCGACTGGCGCACCCGCAAGCAGGTCAAGAAGATCGTCACCGGCAAAGGCGCCCACAATTTCATCTCCGCCGGCGACGGTCGCCATGTCTACCAGTCCAACCGCGTCGACGCCGTCATCACCAAAATCGACCAGGATACCCTCACCGTCGTCGATCGATACCGAGCCCCCGGTGGGCCTGACTGCATGGAACTCTCCGCCGATAAGAAGGAGCTCTGGTTCACCTCCCGCTTCGCCCGCAAGGTCTCCATCCTCGACCTCGCCACGAAAAAGGTGATCCACCAGATCCCGGTCGGCAAGTCGCCCCACGGTATCTACCTCGCCAACCACGGCCCCCGGCAGACCTTCCGATGAGCTTATTGATCCTCGCCGCCACGGTCTACCTCACCATCGACACCGGCAACATGGAGCCGGCCGAACAGATCGCCGCCATCCTGCGCAAACACCAGGTAAAGGCCACATTTTTCCTCGCCGACGAAAAGACCAAACGCGGCGATACCTCGCTCGACCCCGCCTGGGCTCCCTTCTGGCGCGCCCTCGCCGCCGATGGCCACAAGTTCGGCAGCCACACATGGAAACACTCCTACTTCCGCCGTGATCTCCCCAACGGCAAAGTAGCCTACGTAGCCAAAGCAGGCCCCACCGAACAACTCGACCAAGCCGGCGTCTGCGCCGAACTCCGCCGCGTCGACACCCGCTTCCATGAAATGACCGGCCGCCATCTCGACCCCCTCTGGCGTGCCCCCGGCGGCCGCACTACCCCCCGCGTCCTCGCCTTCGCCCAAAAATGCGGCTTCCGCCACGTCGGCTGGACCGCGCACGGCTTTCTCGGCGACGAACTATCGAGTAAAACCCATCCCAACCGCCGCCTGCTCGCCGATTCGCTCCGCCAGATTCAGGATGGCGAGATTCTGCTCCTCCACCTCGGCATCTGGTCCCGCCAGGATCCCTACTGGCCCATGCTCGATCCGCTGCTCGCCGGGCTCAAAAAACGCGGCTTCCAGTTCGCACTCCTGCCCTAAACCGGGCCGCGCGCAGCGAAAGAACTGGCGGAGAAGGTGAGATTCGAACTCACGGTACCCTTTCAGGTACGACGGTTTTCAAGACCGGTGCCTTAAACCGCTCGGCCACTTCTCCCCGCCATGAACTTTCTTCAGTTTACCCTAATTTACCCAGGTATAATAAAAGGGCTTGGAACTCGAAAAGACGCTGCTGCGGAAAGTTGGCGAGGCGATCCGGAAGTACGACATGATTCGCGAAGGCGATCGCGTCGCCGTGGGGCTTTCGGGGGGCAAGGATTCGGTCACCCTCCTCGAGGCCCTGCTGCTGCTCCAGAAACGGGCTCCGATCCGGTTCGAAGTGGCGGCCTTCACCATTGAGCAGGGCAAGTTTCTGGCCTCCATTCAGCCGTTTGGCGAGTATCTGCGCTCGCGTGGCGTCGCCTGGGAGTATTTTGAAGATGGTCCCAGTTTCCGCCTGCTCGAGGAGCAGCCGGATCATGGCTGCGATCTCTGCAGCCGCTTCCGCCGCCGGGCCGTCTACGAAGTCGGCAAGCGCATGGGGGCCAACGTGATCGCCCTTGGTCATACTGCCGACGATTTCTGCGAGTCGCTCCTGCGCAACGCCATGTTCACTGGCCGCATGGCCGCCCTGCCCGCCGTCACCTGGAGCGCTGAACGGGATTTCCGGCTCATCCGGCCGCTGGTCTTCGTCAGCGAGGAGATCACCACCGCCTACGCCGCCAAACTGACCGCACCGGTCATCCCCTGCGGTTGCTCCCAAAAGACCGGTACGGTACGCCGCACGCTCCGCGATATCTTCAAGGATCTCGAAGCCGAACACCCGTTTCTAAAGGAAAATTTGCTCTCCGCCATGGGTAACCTCGAGACGTCGCGTCTGCTCGATCCCCGCTATCTTCCCGCCGACAGCGGCGGTCAGCCTGCCGCTCCCCCGGCTCCGAACCCCTTCCCGATTGTCATGGAGATGTAACCAACTACACGTTGCGGTTCGGGCAACCCTTTGCGACACTAGGGTTTCTTCGATCTCCGTTAAGCCTTTTCTCTGAATCCGATTGCCAAGTAGCACGAACTGAGGCGCTATGAGATTTCTTCCCAAGGAAGAGAAGTTTTTTGCACAATTCAACAGTCAAACCCGGGCGATAGCCCAGGCCGCGGTCGTTCTCGCCGAAGGCGTCAGCCAGGGCAACTCTCAACTGAAGCTGATGGCTCCCCGGATCGAGCAGCTTGAGGAAGAGGCCGACGAGGTCCTTCATGAGGTCTTCACCCGGCTCAACCAGACCTTCATCACTCCGTTCGATCCGGAGGATATTCACTCGCTCTGTTCCCACCTCGATGATGTGATGGACGGCCTTGAAGACGTGGCCCACCGGATCGTCTCCTACCGGATCGACCCCATCCCGCAGCCGGTCAAGGAGATCTGCCGCCTTTTGCAGGAGTGCTCGGCTGAGGTGAGCAAAGCTGTTGAGGCGCTCGAAAACATGCCGAACATCCACCGGCACTGCATCGAGATCAACCGACTCGAGGGACAGATCGATACGCTCGTCCGGCAGGCGATCGTCGATCTGTTTGATAACGAGCCGAACTCGGTGCAGGTCATCAAACTCAAAGAGATTTACGACTATCTCGAAAGCACCGCCGATGCGTGCGAAGATGTCGCCGATGTCCTCCAGGGCATCGTTGTAAAGAACAGCTGACGGCCGGCATGGATACCACCCTCGTTCTGGTAGCCCTGATTATCGCGGTCGCGCTGGCCTTTGACTTCATCAACGGTTTTCATGACGCGGCCAACTCGGTCGCCACCATTGTCGCCACCCGCGTCCTCAGCCCCTTCCGCGCCGTGGCCTGGGCCGCCTTCTGGAACTTCATCGCGGCGTTTGCTTTTGAAACCGGCGTGGCCAGCACGGTCGGCAAGGGCATGGTCGACCTCAAGTTCGTGACGCCCTACGTCATCCTCGCCGGACTGGTCGGCGCCATTGTCTGGGATCTGATTACCTGGTATTGGGGCCTGCCCACCAGCTCCTCGCACGCCCTGCTCGGCGGCTACGGCGGCGCCGCGATGGCCAAGGTCGCCATGACGGCCGGCATCGCCCACAGCTTCGATGCGCTCATCTTCAGCGGCTGGTCGAAGACCATCGCCTTCATCCTCATCTCCCCGCTGCTTGGCATGTTGCTTGCCTACGGCCTGATGATCGCCATCTTCTGGATCTTCCGCAACGCCTCTCCGGTCCGGATGGACCGGTGGTTTTGTACCCTCCAACTGCTCAGTTCCGCCATCTTCTCCTTCGCCCAT
Organism: Acidobacteriaceae bacterium; assembly: GCA_020247055.1. Taxonomy (GTDB): domain Bacteria; phylum Acidobacteriota; class Terriglobia; order Bryobacterales; family Bryobacteraceae. Next base: position 37,216 of record JADCJL010000215.1, read on the forward strand.
GGCACCAACGATGCCCAGAAGACGATGGGCATCATCACGGGTGTCCTGGTCACGGCCGGTTATCTGAACACCTTCGTCGTCCCGGTGCCGATCATCTTCGCCGCCCACCTCGCCATCGGCCTCGGTACCCTAAGCGGCGGCTGGCGCATCATTAAGACGATGGGTGGCCGCCTGACGCGCCTTCGCCCCCGCGGCGGCTTCAGCGCCGAAACGGCAGCGGCGATGTCGATCCTGTTCGCCACCTATCTGAAGATGCCGGTCTCGACCACCCACGTCATCGCCGGCGCCATCGCCGGGGTCGGTTCCATTCAGCGCCTCAAAGCCGTCCGTTGGGGTCTGGCCACCAACATCGTCTGGGCCTGGGTGATGACCATTCCCGCCTCCGCTCTCGTCGGGGCGCTCGTAATGATCCTTATCCGCGTCCTCGCCGGCAAAGACTGACGGCCGCTACCAGGCCGATCACCGTCACCACCAACCCCGCCGTCAGACTCCACGGCCAGAACCGCATGCTGATCTCGTGGTCGCCCGCGGTCTCGACAAACACCCCCCGCATGCAGCCGTTCACGATCTCGATCCGCGCCGGCCGCCCGTCCACCGTCGCCGTCCAGCCCGGAAACCAGGTATCGGCCACCACCAAAAGCGCCCGCCCCGCAGTCGCCACCCGCCACGATAACGCCGTGTTCTCGACGCGCTCGGCCACAATCCGCCCCGCAGCCAGCGGCGTCCGCCCCGTCATCCCCTCCACCATCGCCGCCCCCGCCGCATCAAACCCCGCGGCCCACGCCCGCTCCGCCGCCGCCAAATCGGCCACCCCCACCGCCTCGCGCACAAAGCGAAACCGCGGCAGTACCCCCGGGTTTTCAAACACCGTCACCCCCTCCCGCGACGCGGCCAGCTCCCGATACCCCTTCGCCCCCCGCACCGCCGCCACGCTCTCCGGCTCCTTCGTCAGCAGAAACCGCACCCCCAGCGCCGAAAGCAGCTTCTGCCGCCCGGCCAGCGCCGCGCCC
>JADCJL010000216.1 GCA_020247055.1 Acidobacteriaceae bacterium
ACCGCTGACCGCCCACTCGCCCAAACTCCCGCTACCGCCCCCGCCGGTCTTTGTACAGATCCCGCGTCTCAAACCAGGCTAGTGAAGTCCGGCTCAGATGCGGCAACCCCTCGCCGCCCGAAACAAACCCCAGCAACACCCGCGAGCCCACAAAGTGAATTGCTGTATAGCAGTACCATCCATCCGCCGCCGCCAGCACGTCCCGCCGCCGCATCCACGTCCGGCCTTCGTCCTTTGAAATCGCCACCGTCAGCGGCGTCCGCTTCCCCCCGCTCTTCTCATTGGCCCGGAACGACTCGTCCATCTCCGTATGATCGTTCCACACCGCCAGCAAATCGCCCGTCTTTGGTAGCCGCTTGATCGACGCCGGCGACAACGGCCCCACCAGCGCCGATGGCTTCGCCTCGCTCCACGTCTCCCCGCCATCCGCCGAATACGAAATATACTGGCTCCCCAACTGCGTCCGGATGAACATCATCACCCGCCCGTCTTTCAACTCGACAACGCCCGGCTCCTGAAACCCCGCCCGGCTCTCCGTCGGACACTCGAGTTGGGTCTTACTCCGCCGCCACGTCTTTCCCCCGTCGTCCGAGAAATACACCATCGAAATCCCGCGCCCGGACCACTTCCCCCCGGGACTCAGGTGCTGGGCCACCGGCAGCAGAATCCGCCCGTTCCGCAGTTGCACTACCCGGTCGTTGTTCAGGACATAGTAGCCCTCATCCGGAATCGCCAGGGCCGCCTCGCTCCACGTCTTCGCTTCATCGGTTGAAATCCGTAAGTACACGCGGCAGTCCACCAGATTGTTTTTGCGCAGATAAAACAGCCCGATCCGCCCGTCCCGGAAGCGCAGCAGCGAAACGCTCATCGCGTTCATCGTACCCTCGCGCTCCACCATCGGCACATCGGTCGTGCTCCACGTCTTCCCCCCGTCCGCCGAGTACCGCCCCACGATCGACGCGGCGTCATGATCCCCGCCTCCGCCCGTAAACTTGGTGTAGGCAAACAGGATCCGCCCGTCCCGCAGGGTCACAAAGGAGCCCTCCGTATTGCGCGGATTACCCGGCCCCGGCGGCAGCAGTCGCACCACCTCCGCCGATCGCAAGGGCGGATTGCTTTCTCCCCACGCGGCCATCGCCGCGGCCACAAAGATCCAAATTCTGATCATCGTACTCCTCCTAGCCTACCTCCCTAGAATACTGAGCCTCGGCCTCCCTACGGAAAGGCTTTTCAGCCTGGCCACCCGGCCCGCGCTGATCGTTTTTGCCTCCCGTACTTCCCAAACTCTACGCCGCCACCCTGTCGCGTTCCGTCGTTGTCACAATCAGCGCGCGGGAAGGGAACCGTAGTTTCCCGACAAAGCCACCTACTCCTTCACCTCGCCCTCAGAATAGCCGTTCCGCGGCCCTATGCTACCCTAGGAAGGTAGTGGCCGACCCCTCATCGCAAGCCGGAGAAGAGTTCTCCCGTCTAGTCGCCCTCATGGCGAAGTTACGCGCCCCCGATGGTTGCCCCTGGGATCGGGAACAAACCTTCGACTCCATCAAAAAGTACACCCTCGAAGAGACCTACGAAGTCCTCGACGCCATCGACCAGCGCGACTGGCCCGGCCTGTGCGAAGAGCTCGGCGACCTGCTCCTCCAGCCCGTCTTCTACGCCCAGATGGCCTCCGAAGAGGGCCTCTTCGATATCGCCCAGTCCCTCCGCGCCATCAACGAAAAGCTCATCCGCCGCCATCCTCATATCTTCGGCGATGCCCGCGCCGAGACCGCCGAAGCCGTCCTCGATCAGTGGAACCAGATCAAGGCCGCCGAAAAGCCCGAACGCCGCCGCCTCCTCGACGGTATCCCCAACGCGATGCCCGCCCTCCTCCAGGCCCGCGAAATCAGCAAACGCGCCGCCAAAGCCGGCTTCGATTGGGAGAGTCCCGCCCAGGTCGTCGACAAGCTCCACGAAGAGCTCGCCGAACTCGACGCCGCCACCCCCGAAGAGCGCGAAGGCGAGATCGGCGACCTCTTCTTCGTCCTCGTTAACCTCGCCCGCTTCTATCAGGTTGACCCCGAACAAGCCCTCCGCCGCACCAACGCCAAGTTCCGCCGCCGCTTCGCCCACCTCGAAGACCGCCTCGATGGCCAGCTCGCCGGCGTCCCCCTCTCCCAACTCGAAGCCCTCTGGCAGGAGGCAAAGGCCCAGGAATGATCGAAATCCGTGAGTTAGTCGAACTCCCCGACCTCGTAACCGCCGTCAATCTGCAGCGCGAAATCTGGGGCTTCTCCGACCTCGACCTTCTCCCCGTCCGCCTCTTCGTCGTCGCCACCAAGATCGGCGGCCAGGTCCTTGGCGCCTTCGACGGCGACCGCATGGTCGGCTTCTCCATCGCCATTCCCGGCGCCAAACCCGGCGGCCGCGCCTTCCTCCACAGTCAGATGATGGGCGTCGTCGACGGCTACCGCAACGCCGGCGTCGGCCGCCTTCTCAAGTTCCGACAGCGCGAACTCGCCCTCGCCGCCGGCATCAACCTCATCGAGTGGACCTTCGACCCCCTCGAAACCAAGAACGCCTACTTCAACATCGAACGCCTCGGCGCCGTCGTCAGCCGTTACGTCCTCAATCAGTACGGCAACACCTCCAGTAAGTTACACGCCGGCCTCCCCACCGACCGCTGCATCGCCGAATGGTTCCTCGATAAAGAGAAGACCCTTGTCGAAATCACCGCCCGCATCGAAGTCCCCTACGAAGGCGCCCGCACCCGCGAAGTCCAGGCCCGCATCAGCCAGCAGTTTCTCGAACACTTCCGCGCCGGCCGCACCGTCGTTCGCTTCGAACGTGGCGAAACCCACGGCGCCTATCTCCTCGCCGACAAGGACGGCCTCCAATGAGCTTTCAAATCGACGAAATCCGCCTCCGCCAGGTCAAAATGCCCCTGGTCCACTTCTTTGAGACCAGGTTCGGCCGCACCTACGAACGCCACATGGTTCTCGTCGAGGTCGTCTCGAACGGCCTGTCCGGCTGGGGCGAAGTCACCGCCGGGGAAAACCCCTTCTATAACGAGGAGTGGACCGACTCGGCCTGGATGATCGTCCGCGACTACGTCGCCCCCCGCGTTCTCAACCACCCCCTTGAAACCGCCCGCGATGTCGCCCCGCGGCTCGGTCACATCCGCGGCCACCGCATGGCCCGCGGCGGTTTCGAAGCCGCCGTCTGGGACCTCGAAGCCCGCCGCCAGAACCTACCCCTCCATCAGCTCATCGGGGGCGGCGCCCGCACCGAAATCCCCTCTGGCGTCTCCCTGGGCATCCAGGACACCGTCGATGACCTCCTCCGCGTCATCGACAAGGAACTCGCCGCCGGCTACCAGCGCATCAAAATCAAGATCAAGCCCGGCCGCGACATCGAAGACCTCCGCGAAGTCCGCAAACGGTTCCCAAACATCAAAATGATGGCCGACGCCAACTCGGCCTACACCCTCAAAGACGCCGACCGCCTCCAGGCCCTCGACGAACTCTACCTCATGATGATCGAGCAGCCCCTCGCCCACGACGAGATCATCGACCACGTCGAACTCCAGGCCAAACTCCAAACTCCCATCTGCCTCGACGAGTGCATCCGCTCCGCCCATCACGCCGAACAGGCCATTCGTCTCCACGCCTGCGGCATCATCAACATCAAGCTCGGCCGCGTCGGCGGCTTCGCGGAAGCCATCAAAGTCCACGATATCTGCCAGCAGCACAACATTCCCGTCTGGTGCGGCGGCATGCTCGAAAGCGGCATCGGCCGCGCCCATAACATCGCCCTCGCCAGCCTCCCGAACTTCGTCCTGCCCGGCGATGTTTCCGCTTCGCAGCGCTACTGGAAGCGGGAACTGCTCACCCAGCCCGTCGAAGCCACCCCCCACGGCACCATCGCCGTCCCCTCCGGCCCCGGTTTCGGCTTCGATATCGACTTCCCGTTCCTTGATTCCATCACCGTTCGCCAGGAGATTGTCCGTTGACCGATGGCAGTAGTAGTCCGTGGAAGTTGTACCTGATCGTCGTCGGCGTCTACCTGTTCTGGGGCGCTAACTTTATCTTCTCGAAGATTGTCCTCCGCGAGATGCCCGGCCTGGTCGCTGCCAGCCTCCGCACCGTCCTCGCCGCCGCCCTCATGCTTCCGGTCTACTGGTGGAGCGTCCGCCGGGGGGCCCCGGCCGTCAAACTCCGGGAACTGCCAATCTTCCTCTTCCTCGGCTCGGTTGGCATCGCCATCAACCAGGCCTGCTTTCTCATTGGTATCGCTCAAACCTCGGCCGGCCACGCCGCCCTCGTGATCAGCTTCACCCCCATCCTCGTCCTCTTCCTCGCCGCCGCCATCGGCCAGGAGCGCATTACGCCCCTCAAGCTCGTCGGACTCGCCGTCGCCATCGGCGGCGTCGTACTCCTGCAACAGGGCCACGAGGGCGGCGCCTCTTCCTGGGTCGGCGATCTGTTCATGCTCGCCGCCGGCGCCAGCTTCGCCGTCTACACCGTCTTCGGCAAACACGCCACCCGCCGCCACGGCGCCATCCCCATCATCGCCTTCAGCTACGCCGCCGGGGCACTGACGATGTGGCCGTTCACTTACTCGGCCGTTGCCGCCTTCGACTTCGCCGCCGTCTCCCCCCAAGCCTGGCTGGCCTTCTTCTACATGACCGTCGTCTCCTCCACGGTCTGCTACCTCTTTTTCTACTACGCCCTCCATCGCCTCGCCGCCTCTCGCATCTCGGCCTTCGCCTACCTGCAGCCCTTCGTCGCCACGCTCCTGGCCATTCCCATGCTCGGGGAACCGCTGACTACCGCCGTCATGGGCGGCGGCACCCTCGTTCTCGCGGGGGTGTTCCTCACGGAGCGAGGCTAGCTATGGCCGGCTTTACCCAACTCCTCCGGCAGAACCATAACTACCGCAATCTGTGGTTTGGCCAGGTGGTCAGCGAAGTCGGCGACCATTTCAACACCATCGCCGTCTTCAGCCTCGTCCTCCATAACACCAACTCCGGCTTCGCCGTCTCCGGCGTCATGCTCGCTCGCGCCATTCCCATGCTGCTGGCCGGCCCCCTCGCCGGCGTAGCTCTCGACTGGCTCGACCGCCGCAAGCTCATGCTCTGGAGCGACCTGTTCCGCGCCGCCATCTCGATTCTCTTCATGCTGGCCATCCCCGCCGGCCGCACCTGGCTGGTCTACCTCCTCAGCGCTCTCCTCATGGGGGCTTCGCCCTTCTTCACCTCCGGCCGGACCTCCATCCTCCCCGCCATCGCCAGTAAGCAGGAACTTCACACCGCCAACAGCATGACCCAAACCACGCAGTGGACCACCACCGCCATCGGGTCCTTCCTCGGCGGGGCCAGCGCCGCCGCTTACGGCTACGAAGCGGCCTTCTTCCTCAACGCCGTTTCCTTCCTCTTCTCCGCCTGGAGCGTCTCTCTGCTCCAGGGCGAGTTCACCGCCCGCCGCGATCTCTCGCTCAACGAAACCAAGGTGATGAAGCCCTGGAACGAGTACGTCGAAGGACTCCGCTACATCGCCTCGATCCCCCTGGTCTTCGGCGTCATGATGGTCGGCGTCGGCTGGGCCAGCGGGGGCGGCGCCGCGCAGGTGCTCTTCTCGCTGTTCGGCGAACGCGTCTTCCACCGCGGCCCGGCCGGCATCGGCCAACTCTGGGGCGTGGCCGGTCTCGGCCTGGTCATCGGCGGCTTCTTCGCCCACCGTCTCATGCCCCGCCTCTCGTTTGCCGCCTATAAACGAACTATCGCGCTGGCCTATCTCTTCCACGGCGGCTCCTACGTCCTCTTCAGTCTGATGACCAACTACGGCTGGGCGCTCTTCTTCCTGTCCCTGTCCCGCGCGGCGGTGGCCTTCAGTTCGGTGATGAACATGACCCTCATGCTCCGCCACGTCAGCGACGAGTACCGCGGCCGCGTCTTTGCCACCCTCGAAACCCTCGTCTGGGCCGTCATGATGCTCTCCATGACCGGCGCCGGCCTCGCTTCCGACCGGGTCGACACCCGCTGGATCGGCGTCGTGAGTGGCGCGCTCAGCTCCTGCACCGCGTTCTATTGGATCTGGGCCAACGCCACCCACCGCCTCCCCGAACCATCCCTCCCCCCGCACGCCGTCGATGCGGAGGACGTCGAAGTCCACGGCGAACCCGCCGCGTAGGCGTCCTCCTTCCCGTCGCCCCCGGAGGTGCGCTCCGGGGCACCCGCGTTCGCCCCGGGCATCGGGTACCGCAAGCACCCGCCCCACCTGCCCGTCCTCCGACAGGCTGCGGCCAGGATCAGATCCCGGCGGATTCTCTTTCGAAAGCCGCGATGGCGCCCTCTCCGGAACCCGCGGTCGCAATTTCCTGGCCCTACAAACGCCGGCTGACTCTTCTCTGCCTCAAACCCGCCCATGGCCAGCTCGGTCGGCCGGATAGCGGCTGGCTCCTCCCCATTCCCGCTGCCACTCCGGCCTCGTCACCGTCCTCTCCCGTTACTCCAGATACAGGAACTCATTACTCGCAAACAGCATCTGGCATAAATTCGCTCGCGCCGCCCGCACCTCCTCTACCTCCGGCAGCCGCCCCAGCGTCAACCGCCACACCTCGGCAATCCGCCCGTCTGCCTCCTGTACCCCGCCAACCCTCCCGCTAACTCCGCTTACCGCCAGAGACGATACAATTGCAGCAATCTTCCTATGCCTCGTCCCTGCCATCTTCTTCTCCTCCTCACCCTCGCCGCCCCCCTCCTCGCGGCCACGCCCGCTGACCTGCTCCGCACCTGGCAAGGCATCCCCGGCCTCGAAGTCACCCCCCAAGGCCGTATTTACGTCTCCTGGTACTCCGGCGGCCCCAAAGAACCCTCCCTCGAAAATACCGTCTATCTCACCCATAGCGACGACCGCGGCCAAACCTTCGCCCCACCCACCCCCATGGCCGGCCCTCGCGACGGCGCCCGCGCCTTCGATCCCACCCTCTGGCGCGACCCCCGCGGCCGCCTCTGGTACATCTTCAACCGCGGCAACAAAACCAAAGCCGTCCATGACATCTACGCCCGCCTCTGCGCCAAACCCGACGCCCCCGTCCCCGTCTGGAGCGACGAGTTCCGCCTCGGCTTCAACGACGCCCCCCTCAGCTTCCGCATGAACAAACCCACCGTCCTCTCCTCCGGCGAATGGATCCTCCCCGTTACCCACGCCGCCGAACCCACCTTCGACTGGTTCGCCGGCCCCCGCCAGCGCGAGGGCGTCGGCATCTCTCGCGACAAAGGCAAAACCTGGACCCTCCACGGCTCCGTCCAGGCCCCCGAATGGGCCCTCGAAAGTATGACCGTCGAACTCCGCGACAAACGCCTCTGGATGCTCATCCGCACCGGCAGCGGCTTCCTCTGGCAAAGCTACTCCTCCGACCGCGGCCGCACCTGGACCCCCGCCACCGCCTCCACCATCGCCAACCCCGGCTCCCGGTTCTTCATCCGCCGCCTCCGCTCCGGCAACCTCCTCCTCGTCAACCACCACAAATTCACCGGACGCAGCCACCTCACCGCCCGGCTCTCTACCGACGACGGCCAAACCTGGAACGACGGCCTCCTGCTCGACGAGCGCCCCGGCGTCTCCTACCCCGATGGCGTCGAGGACGCCGCCGGCCTCATCCGCATCGTCTACGACCGCGACCGCGGTGGCGCCGGCGATATCCTCTTGGCTTCGTTTCGCGAAAACGATGTCGCCCAGGGCCGTAACGCCTCCGGCGACGTCCGTCTGAAACAACTCATCAATCGCCTCGAAAAACCGCTCCGCTCCGGCGACAAGAAACTCCTTCCTCCCGATTGGGACCCCCAAGCTGCCGGCGACCGCGTCCTCTCGAGCCTCACCCGCGTCACCGCCCCCGAGGTCAAAGGCGCTCACGACTCCGACTTCGCCATCCTCGACGACCGCGCCTACATCGTCGCCGAAATGAATGATCAGCAGGCCGGCGAGAACCCCGCCTGGCCCTACATCTATGTCTCCCTATCGGTGCTGAACCTAAAGACCAACACCGTAGAGAAGACCATCCCGTTCGCCCGCGGCGGCCAGGTCTTCGACAACCAGACTCTACCCCCCGGCGCCTGTTTCGTCCCCCGCATCATCCGCCAGGGCCCGCACACCCTCCGCGCCTACTTCACCACCGAAGCCCCCGGCCAGCGCCAGTCGCAGATGTACTATCGCGATTTCGACACCACCCGCATGCAGTTCGCCCCCACCATCCATCCGGCGAAGATCAAAACCAGCGCCGGCGTCTTCGCCATGCAGCCCCAGCCCTTCTATGACGACGCCAGCGCCCAGGGCTTCACCCGCCCCCCCAAAGACTACGGCCTCTACATGATCGACGCCTTCAAACGCGTCGACGGCCAGCTCTACACCGTCATCAATAACTTCGCCGCGGGCCAGAATGCCCTCGCCCTCGTCCACCCCGACCTCGAAACCTTCGAACTCCTCGGTCACTTCAACGAACCCGGCCACCGCAAGCTCACGGAATCGGCCGTCCAGCGCCTCCCCGACGGCTCCTGGCTCGCCATCTGCCGCCAGGAGGAGGACTCCAAAAACTACACCTTCACCACCAGCGCCGACGGTAAACGCTGGACCCCTAACGAATCCCGCCCCGCCGTCCCCAACGGTACCAACTCCAAACCCACCCTCGACCGCTTCTTCGGCCTCTACTATCTCGGCTGGCAGGAAGCCACCCGCGTCAACGGCGTCAGCCGCTCCGTGTTCAACGTCGATATCTCCGTCGATGGCGTCCACTGGGAACGGAAATACCGCTTTGCATCCGATAAGTCATTCCAGTATCCATCTTTCCGCGAACACCGCGGAGGCATCTACTTTACCGTCACGCAAGGCGATACCTCCGAGAGTCGCAAAGAACGCATCCTGTTCGGACGCCTCGACTAACTCTTACCGCTCAAACCCCCGGATATACGGCACCACCGGCGGCCGCGGACCGGTCTCGAACTGCGATCCCCGGGTCGGCCGGTAAGCAATATGCATAAATGGCGTCTCGATCCGCCGGCCCACGGCCGAATACTTGCCGTTCTCCCAGTTCGACTCCATGTTATAGGAGACAATCCCGCTCGAAAGTAACAACCGCTCCGCGTTACACGGCTCCTTCCGCGTCAGCATCATCTCCACAATCCAGTGCTCAAACGCATTCGCCGCGTGGTACTGCGCAAATGGCCCCGGCCACCCTAGCATTGAAATCACCGTCGGATCTTTCCGCCCCGCAATTTCCCCCGCGTACGTCCACCCCACGTCTGGAATGGCGTACACCGCCCCCTTCGTCCCGTCGCGGTAGTCCACAATCGTCACCCCCGGGCTCTTCACTGTCTTCTCGAAATGTCCCGGCGCAAATTGAAAGCGCTTCCGCACCGCCTCCAGCAACTGCCCCGCCCACGGATTCCGCTCCGTCCACCGCCACGTCTCCGGCCCGTGAATACACTGCACCGCCGCCACCCCCGCCTCGCCGCCCTTCCGTCGTTCCACAAACGACTGCAGCACGTCGATGCTATGGAAAATGCTGCCCTCCTCCCGGCCCCCCGACGCCACAATCGAAGCCCGGATCGGCGTCTCACTGTCGATATCAATCTCCGGCTCGCGGAAATAAAAGGGAATCGACGAACCTCCAAACAAAGGAAAGTTCAGCTCCCGCGACTTATCAAACATCCACTTCGATTCGTTCCAACTCGTCGACAGGTGCTTGTCATTAAACACCGGCACCGACCGCTTACTCTGCTCAAAGACCTTGACAATCTGCTGATACAGCCACCACCGCGGATAGTAAGTCTGCCCGTTCAGATTCGTGTGATAAATCCCGTGCTCTCCCACCAGCACCACCCCGTCCACGGCCAGTTCGCTCCCGCCCAGCGTCAGCGCCTCGCGCACCGTATTAAAGATCGGGATCTTCTTCGCCGCGCAAACCTTCTTGCCTAACCCACTCTCCGCGATCTGGTGAATAAACACCGACACCACATCCACCCGCGATGGCGTGTGCGCCCCCTTCCACCAATACCCGTCCATCAGCTTGGTAATAATCCAATCGGCGTGCGAACTCGGTGCCGCCCAGTAAGTCACCACGCAGGCAATCCGCGGCCGCTTTTCCACTCCCTGCGCCGCCGCCAGCACCGCCTGCCCGCTCAATCCCAACATCGTCCGCCGATTCATCATGTCCACGATCCTATCACCTCCCATCGCCCCCCCAACCCCGATACAATACTCCATGATTCCGGAGGCCCCTATGTCCCTCTTCCGTCTGCTGATCGCCGCCCACTGCGCCCTGCTCCTCTCCGCCCAGCCCCGTCCCTACGAAATCTTCCGCACCCCCTCGCCCATCCAAATCGACGGCAAACTCGACGAACCCGCCTGGCAGCAAGCCCCCTCCGTCGGCGACTTCCAGTTTCCCTGGTTTGAATCCGGCACCCGCGAACAAACCGTCGCCAAACTCCTCTGGGACGACAACTACCTCTACGTCTCCTGGCAGGCCCAGGATAAACACATCTCCGCCTACGTCACCGAGCGCCACGGCCCCGTCTCCAAAGACGACTGCGTCGAAATCTTCCTCAGCCCGAACCCCGCCAAGGTCCGCAACTACTACACCTTCGAAATCAACGCCATCGGCGCCATGCTCAATCGCAACCGGGCCGACTGGTGGACCGGCCCCCCCACCTGGGAACCCGAAGGCATGCTCTACCGCACCTCCTTCCACGGCCTCCCCAAAAAAGACGAAGACCCCACCGACAACGGCTGGATCGTCGAAGCCGCCATCCCCCTCAAAAACTTCGCCCGCGATGCCGCCCACACCCCGCCCCACGAGGGCGACCAGTGGCGCCTCAACCTCCAGCGCCTCGGCGGCCGCACCAACGCCCAACTCAGCTCCTGGGCCTCCTTCCCGCCCGGCGTCCGCAGCTTTCACACCCCGGAAGTCTTCCGCCCCGTCCTCTTCCGCCACCATCCCCCCACCGCTAACGTCGCCTCGGCCGAAACCATCCTCGCCGGCCGCGAAATCTACAACCGCTCCTGCACCATGTGCCACGGCCCCGACGGCGCCGCCGGCGACCGCGGACCCGCCCTCGCCGCCCGCCGCCGCTACCTCCGCACCACCGAACAGCAGCTCTTTGAAGCTATCAAACAAGGCATCCCCGGCACGCTCATGCCCTCTTCCCCCCTTCCCGAAGCCGACGTCTGGAAGATGGTCGCCTTCATCCGCAGCCTCCGCGCCACCGCCTTCGAAACCCCCGTCTCGGGCAACCCCGCCGCCGGCGAATCCGTCTTCCTCGGCAAGGGCCGCTGCTCCACCTGCCACATGGTGAACGGTCGCGGCGGCCTCGTCGGCCCCGATCTGTCGAACATCGGCGCCGAACGCAGCCTCCGCTACCTCACCGAAGCCCTCACCACCCCCCGCCCCCACATCCCCCCCGGCTTCCAACCCGTCGACGTCGTCACCACCGCCGGCCAGCGCCTCCGCGGCACCCTCAAAAACGAACACAACTTCTCCCTCCAAATCCTCGACCACGCTGGCGCCCTCCATCTGCTCACCCGCGACGAAGTCCGCACCATCACCTACGGCACCCGCTCCCCCATGCCCACCGACTTCGACAAAACCCTCACTCGCCCCGAATTCGACAACGTCGTCGCCTATCTCAGCCGCCTCGCCCGCCAGCCCGACGCCCCCCGCGCCAACCGGAGACGCCCATGAAACGCCTCGCCTTCTTTCTCCCCCTCCTCGCCCTCGGCCAGGTCACCTACGATCAACTCCGCCAGGCCGACCCCCGCCAGTGGCTCAGCTACAACGGCTCCTTCCACTCCCAACGCCACAGCCTCCTCAAAGACGTCCACAAAGCCAACGTCTCCTCCCTCGTGCCCAAGTGGGTCTACCACGTCCCTAACTCGACGCAGCTCCAGACCGTTCCCCTCGTCGTCGACGGCGTCATGTACCTCACCCAGCCCAACGAGGTCCACGCCCTCGACGCCCGTACCGGCCGCCGCCTCTGGGTCTACGAACACCAGCCCGCCCTCCAAAAAGGGCCCAACCGCGGCGTCGCCGTCTACGGCCACAAAGTCTACATGGGCACCCCCGATGCTCACCTCGTCGCCCTCGATGCCCGCACCGGCGCTCTCCTCTGGAAAGCCAAACTCGCCGAAGCCTCCGACGGCTACTGGTCCCCCGTCGCCCCCCTCGCCCTCAACGGCAAAATCATCGCCGGCATCGCCCCCGGCGACCACGGCCTCAACGGCTTTCTCGATGCCTACGACCCCGACACCGGCGAACGCCTCTGGCGCTGGCACGCCATCCCCCGGCCCGGCGAACCTGGCCACGAAACCTGGGCCGGCGACAGCTGGAAAACCGGTGGCGGCAACACCTGGCTCACCGGCAGCTACGACCCCGAACTCAATCTCATCTACTGGGGCATCGGCAACCCCGCCCCCGACTTCGATGGCGACGTCCGCAAAGGCGACAACCTCTACACCGAATCCATGGTCGCCCTCGACGCCAATACCGGCAAACTCAAGTGGTACTTCCAGTTCACCCCTCATGATGTCCACGACTGGGACGCCGTCGAAATCCCCGTCCTCGTCGACGCCCCCTTCCGCGGTAAACCCCGCAAACTCCTCGTCCAGGCCAACCGCAACGGCTTCTACTACGTCCTCGACCGCGCCACCGGCGAGTTCCTCCACGGCTCCCCCTTCCTCGACCGCATCAACTGGGCCAAAGGCCTCACCCCCGACGGTAAACCCATCCGCAACCCCGGCGTCATCCCCTCGATCCAGGGCACCCGCACCTGCCCCGCCACCGCCGGCGCCACCAACTGGCACTCCCCCGCCTACAGCCCCGACACCGGCCTGTTCTACGTCACTGTAATCGAAGGTTGCGGCATCAACTACAAATCCCGCGACACCTTCCGCCCCGGCGGCGTCCCCTTCATGGCCACCGGCTACAGTGAAGACCCCGAAGCCCCCTGGCAGGCCTACGTCCGCGCCCTCGACCTCACCACCGGCCAGCGCCGCTGGGAGTACAAGCAAATCGGCTCGAAGCGGTACGGCGCCGGCCTCCTGTCTACCGCGGGCGGACTTGTGTTCGCCGGTGATGACCAGGGCTTCCTCACCGCCCTCGACGCCGTCACCGGCAAGGCGCTCTGGCACTTCAACACCGGCCAGCAGATCAAGGCCTCGCCGATCGCTTACTCCTTCAAAGGCAAACACTACATCGCCATCGCCGCCGGCTCGAACGTCCTCGCCTTTGGCCTCCACGAAGTACAGGAAGCCGCTACCGCTGCAAAGTAATCAGCCCCGGCGTCGCCCGCGTGTTATTGGTCTCGTTCGACTCCGCCACCTGATTCTGATCGTCCACGATCACCCCCAGATAGTAACGCCCCGGCGCTAGCGTCGCCGGGAACAGCAGCGGACCCGCACATCCGCTGTTCGCCCCCGCCGCCAGCGCCGTATACGAGCACGTGCCGAGTGGGATGTCCCCGGTCGTAATCGTCACATCCGTCGACAGGTAGTAACCCAGCCGGAACGCTCCCGCGTCCGCCGTCCCCTGATTCCGGATCGCCGAGGTGATGTTCGGCCTCTCGCCCAGCGTAATCGTATCCGGCGCGGTCAACCCGGTCACTATCAAGTCCGCCGCGGCCCCCCGCGTCACCACCATCTGGTTGGGCGCCAGCGCCGTGTTGTTGTTCTCGTCCGATTCATTCACCTGCCCGGTATCGTCCGCAAATGCGCCCACATAATAGGTGCCCGGCGCCAGGGTCAGCGGCAGTGTGATGTTCCCGCTACAGGTGGCCGATACGTCCACCCCTAAACTCGGGAAGTTACAGGTCCCAATTTGCGTATCCGAACGCGTGATCACCGAGTCCGTCGAGAGATAGTACCCCAGCCGGAACGCACCCGCCGGCGCTGTACCCTGATTCGTCACCTGCACGGTCAGCCGCACCGGCTGTCCCGTCGTTCCCGTCGCCGGAGCGGTCCCGTCCGTGATAATCAGGTCCGGCATCGTCTCCCGTCCAATCGTCAAGCGGTCCGCCGTCAGCCCAATGTTGTTTGTCTCGTTGGTCTCGGCCACCTGATTCAGATCATCCACAATCGCCCCGGCCGTGTACTGCCCCAGCGGCAGATTCGCCGGAATCGTCACGATCGCCGAACACGTGCCCTTGGCGCCGGCCGCCAACGACGCAAACGTGCAGGTGCCCAACCGCGTATCCGCCGTCGTCAGGGTCGGACGAGTCGAAACATAGAATCCCACCCGGAACGCCCCCGCCGCCGCCGTTCCCTGGTTCGTCACTTCTACCGACACCGAAACACTCTGTCCCGGTGAAGCGCTCGTCGGTGCGCTGCCGTCGGTGACAATCAGATCCACCGCGGACCCGGCCCGCACTGTCAGCCGGTTCGCCGCCACCGCGCTGTTGTTGATCTCGTTGATCTCGACGATCTGATCCGTATCATCCGCCAGGGCGCCGGCAAAGTACTCTCCCGCCCGCACCGCCGCCGGCAGCGCCGCCGTCACGCTGCACGTCGCGCTTCCCCGCGCCGCCATGCTCGTGTAGCTGCAGGTCCCAATCCGCGTGTCCGCCGTCGTAATCGTCGGGTTCGGCGACAGATACAAACCCACCCGGAACGCTCCCGCCGCCCCCGCCCCAACGTTGCGGACGTTCGCCGTCAACGTCACGTTCTGTCCCGTCGTCGCCGTCGCGGGCGCCGTCACCGAGGCAATCGACACATCGGCATTCGACGTCGCCGCCAGCCGCGTCCCGAAAATCCGCAGCGTCACCTTCTTGACGACCCCGGTCACCTCATTCGCTTCGGTGTCCGCCACCGTCACCTTCCAAACCCCGTCGCTCCGCTCGCCCCAGTGCCGCGTCGACGTAAACCGGTAACTCTCAAAGTTACTGCCCGCGTCCTTCGGACGCCGGTCGGCCATGCTCGACATACCCGACGGGCCTTCAATTTCAAAGTTCACCTCGCCCCGCACCGGATGCTCGGCATCCACCACAATCTCGACGTGCTCCACCCGCAGCGCGTCCCCGCCCTTCATATCGAACTCAAACACCGCGCCGTTCTCCCCGCCCTCGACAATCTCCAGCGGTCCCTCCGCCGTCGCTTCAATCCCTTCCACCGGTCCCAGGTTCTTCCATACCCCGGCCACCTCCACCGCGCCGTTCACGTTCAAAAGTCCGGTGCCAAACGAATGGCTGAACGCAAAGCCCGCCGAATTGGGGGTAAATTCGTCCCCGTCCTTCAGTTGGTCCCGCCGCGCGGTCCGCATCAGAATCTCCTTCACATCGCGGTAGCCCAGGTTCGCGTTGCGCTCAAGCAGCAGTGCCGCCGCCCCGCTCACCTGCGGCGCCGCCGCCGAGGTGCCATTAAATCCGTCGGTGTAGTTCTCTGGCGCCTGCGAAGTCGGCGCGTTCTCTTGCAGATGCGCCAACGCCTCCGGCCCCATATTGTTGGTCGTCCACATCTGGTCCGGCGGCGCCATCTCCCCACCCAGGGCGCACAGCGCCAGTGCCATCCCGCTCTCACTATACGAACTCTGCTCGCCCTTTTTGTTCACCGCGCAAACCTGAATGGCGTACCGTGAGCTCGAGAACTCGTCATAGCTCGAATTGTCATCTTCGCCCCGGCCGTTACCCGCCGAAATCACATACACAATCCCCCGGCCGTTCCGCCCCAGCGTGGCGCCCGTCTCAAGAGCCTGCGCCTGCCACTCCGACATTCGTCCTGCCGCCGCCCCATCGTCCTCCGGTCCCCAACTGTTGCTCGAAATGTGCGTGACAATCCCCTCTGGCTGCCACAGCAGCGCCTCGGCCGCCGCATCGTCCGCGGCGTCCTCGCCAATCAGCCGTAAACCCATGAGCCGCGCCAACGGCGCTACCCCAATCACCCCCAGATTGTTAAATCCCCGCGCCGCAATCAACCCCGCGCAACTCGTCCCGTGGCTCTCGTCCGCCGACTGCGGCGTCGGGTCCTCCGGCGGCCCGCCCCGGAAGTTCCGATGATAATTACCGTCCAAGGGATACGTGTTCCCCGCGAAATCCTCGTGCGCTACGTCCAGCCCATCATCCACCACCGCAATGTTAATTCCCCGGCCCGTGTAGGTATCCCACGTGTTCCCCATCGACAGGTTTACCCCCTGCGTCGCCAGGTGCCACTGGTTCCGGAACAGTGGATCGTTTACCTGCCGCACCAGCGCCTGCTTCTTGCTCCAGAAACGAGAGAACACCGGCGCAAACTCCACATTGCCTTTCGCCGCCAGCCACTCAATCGCTGCCAGCGCGGCAAACTCATCCGCGTAGGTAACCACTGTCCATCCCGGCGTCAGACTTTTCGCCCGGCTCACCGGCGCCGTGGGCTGGATCGCCTCCCATTCCCCTTCGCTCGCCAGCCGTATGTTTAGCCGCGGCGTCAGAATGCGCAAAGCCCCGCGCATCCGCTGCTCCCGCGCCGTCTCTCCCATCGCCGCCAGGCGCTCCGCCGCGGGCAGCTCTTCGAGATCGTAGAACACCGGCGCCACCACGGCCCCGCGGGGAGCCTGCAACCCTGCCAGGATCCGCGGCCGTCTCCCGGCGCCCTTCACGACCAGCGTCCCCCCCTGAATCGGACGCACCGATTCTACCGCCCCCAACTGGCTGAGCCGCCTGGCCATCGTCTGCAACGCTTGCGGATCGTTCGTGCGCACCGCCACTTCGTCGGGCGACAGCCGGTAGCGCCGCACCGTCCCCCCGTTTGAAAAGCGAAACTCGCTCTGGCCCCAGGCGTCATCGGTCAAACCCAACAGAGCCAACAGATGCAAAAAACAAACGAAAGGAGCACGGGACATACTGATTCCAGGTTATAACACCCGTGGTACTTCCTTTGCGCCAAAAAGGACTGGTTCCATGTTTACTGACTGATTCCAACAGCAAAAGCTTCAGCGCGCCTAAAAACCTTCCTGGTTGGCGTACCGCTTATCGGTACTCCAATCCTCCAATCCGTCGGCAAGCTCGTACCGCAGTTCGCCGCCTTCGTCGACCCCTCCCAGAGCGCTGTCAAGCCCCTCAAGGTCCTCAAGCCCACCGGCAATCACCACTGAATCGCCGATTTCGTCCAGCCCTCCGCCGTTCTCCAAGTAGTCAGCAGCCGTCCCCATCAGGACGCCGGCTTCTCCGTCAGCACCTTCATCCTCATCAATCCCCTCAGCTCCTCCGTCGAAATGCACTTCACCTTCACCG
Organism: Acidobacteriaceae bacterium; assembly: GCA_020247055.1. Classification (GTDB taxonomy): domain Bacteria; phylum Acidobacteriota; class Terriglobia; order Bryobacterales; family Bryobacteraceae. The sequence goes on from JADCJL010000216.1 coordinate 17,228, forward strand.
ACGGCGTCGGCAACATGCACCGCCTCCCCGCAGTCAACAACCACGCACCGTTCGACTTCTCCCGCCTCAATAGCCGCACTAACCTCACCACCCCCAACCGCACCCTCACCCTCTCCCTCGACAACAGCGAAGATACCTCTCCCAACGAATTCGCCTCTGCCCGCATCCCTCTCCTCCGCCGAAGCCCGCCCATGAGCCACCAGTCCCTTCAACCCCACCACCCTCAACGGTACCCGCATGCTGCTCAACGACACCCAAGCCTTCCTCAGCTTCACCTCGCCCGGCCAGGGGAAGGCCATCGTCGAACGCAACGGCGTCCGCAGCCGCCCTGTGACCGCCCCGGCGCGCGCCCTCAATCCGGCCTTTCTCACCTACGACCAGCGCAACCGCCCCTTCATCGCCCCCGCCAACCGCTTCGGCGGCTCCACCCTCAATGGCCTCGCCGTCCGCCCCGCTCGCCCCCGGCAACATCCCCGCCCTCTACATGGGCCTGTCCAGCTTCGCCGGGGTCTACATCGTCGGCTTTCAGATTCCCGCCGACTTCGCGAACGGCCACCGGAAACTGCAGATCGCCGTCAATGGCATCGCCTCCCCCACCGGCGTCGTCATCCCCATAATCCGGGCCGACACCCGCTTCCGTCCCGTCTCCGCCTGATATAGCATATCGCTGTCATGCTGACCTCCCGCTGGCTCCTCCTCGCTCTCCTCGCCCTATCCGCCTACGCCCAAACCGCCCCCTTCACCGCCGCCCAATCCGCCGCCGGCCTCGCCCTCTACCAAACCCACTGCGCCACCTGCCACCTCGCCGACCTCGCCGGCCGCAACGAAGCCCCCCAACTCGCCGGCGCCAACTTCCTCACCGCCTGGTCCCGCCGCTCCACCCGCGACCTGTTCGTCAACATGAAATCCACCATGCCGCCCTCCAGCCCCGGCGGCCTCGGCGAAGACGCTTACGTCAACATCACCGCCTTCCTCCTCCACGCCAACGGCGCCGCCCCCGGCTCCCAACCCCTCGCCGCCACCACCCGCCTCCCCCTCGGCTCCCTCATCAACGGCCAAACTCCCCCCGCCCTCCGCCAAACCCTCACCGCCGCCGCCAACGCCAACCAGGCCGGCCCTCCCCCCACCGTCGCCGGTCCCAAAGGCCTCACCGTCTCCGGCGAAGTCCGCCGCTTCACCCCCGTCACCGACGCCATGCTCCGCCAGCCCGACCCCGGCGACTGGCTCATGATCCGCCGCAACTACGAAGGCTGGAGCTACAGCCCCCTCTCCCAAATCAACCCCTCCAACGTCGCCTCTCTCCAACTCGCCTGGGTCTGGGCCATGAACGACGGCGGCGCCAGCCAGCCGACCCCCATCGTCCACGACGGCATCATCTATCTCTCCAACACCAGCAACACCGTCCAGGCCCTCGACGGCCGCACCGGCGACCTCATCTGGGAACACCGGCTCGGCCCCGAATCCACCCGCGCCTACGGCGCTACCCGCAGCCTCGCCCTCTATCAGGACAAACTCTTTGTCCCCACCACCGACGCTCGCCTCTACGCCCTCCAGGCCCGCACCGGCAAACTCCTCTGGCAGGCCGACGTTGGCCCCGCCGGCCGCGGCTACACCAACTCCGCCGGCCCCCTTGTCGTCAACGGCAAGGTCATCCAGAGCCTTACCGGCTGCTCCTCCTATAAACCCGAAGGCTGCTTCCTCAGCGCCTTTGACGCCGAAACCGGCCAACTCGCCTGGAAGTTCTCTACCATCGCCCGCGAAGGCACCCCCGGCGGCGACACCTGGGGCGCTCTGCCCAACCTCCTCCGCGCCGGCGGCGACACCTGGATCACCGGCAGCTACGACCCCGAACTCGACACCGCCTACTGGGGCATCTCCCAGGCCAAACCCTGGCTCCGCGTCAGCCGCGGCGCCAAACCCGGCGACAAAGGCCTCTTCACCAACTCCACCGTCGCCCTCAACCCCGCCAACGGCCAGCTCCGCTGGCACTTCCAGCACGTCCCCGGCGAATCGCTCGACCTCGACGAAGTCTTCGAACGCGTCCTCCTCAACCGCGGCTCCCAAAAGCTCCTGTTCACCATCGGCAAAGCTGGCGTCCTCTGGAAGCTCGACCGCGCCACCGGGAAGTTCCTCTCCCATAAAGAAACCGTCTTCCAAAACGTCTTCTCCCGCATCGACCCCCAAACCGGCGAACCCACCTACCGCCCCGACATCCTCGAACAGAAGATCGGCGAGTGGATCCAGGCCTGTCCCAGCACCCAGGGCGGCCACAACTGGCAGCCGATGAGCTACCATCCCGGCACCCACCAGCTCATCATTCCCCTGAGTCAAAGCTGCATGGACATGGCCGGCCGCCAGGTCGCGTTCAAAGAAGGTTCGGGCGGCGGCGCCGCCGACCGCCGCTTTTACGACATGCCCGGCACCAAGGGCAAAATGGGCAAGCTCGCCGCCTTCGACATCGACACCATGCAGCAGCTCTGGTCCGTCGAACAGCGCGCCCCCTTCCTCACCGCCGTCCTCTCCACCGCCGGCGACCTCGCCTTCGCCGGCGACCTCGACCGCTACTTCCGCGCCTACGACGTCCGCACCGGCGCCGAACTCTGGAAGACCCGCCTCGGCACCTCCGTCCAGGGCCACCCCGTCTCCTTCTCCATCGACGGCGTCCAGTACATCGCCGTCACCACCGGCCTCGGCGGCGGCAGCCCCCGCGACGTGCCCCGCGTCGTCGCCCCCGAAATCCGCCACCCCGGCAACGGCAACGCGCTCTACGTCTTCCGCCTCCCGTCCCGTTAAACCAGGTCGATCTGAAAAATCCATCCCGCCGTTGGGCTATCCCGATTCGGCCATCCCGGATGGATCCCCGCGTCGCAGCTGATCAGTTTCCCGTCCCACAGCGCCAGCCCGTGTGGGTCGCACGATTGATTTAAAAACTCCACCACCTCCACCACTCGCCCCGTCGCCAGCTCATACCGGACCAGCGCCGGCCGAAAATCCTCATATCGCCGGCAGTCATTCCCCACAATCTGCCACAGCGTATCGCCCTCTACCGTAATGTCGTGGTACCTGCTCCGCTCCGGCGTCTGGTAGAACGGAATGACAAACTCCGGCGTCCACGTCGCCGGATCCACCCGCACATTCGCTCGCAGCCGCAGCGCGGCAATCCACAGCTTCCCCTTGTCCCACTGCGCCCCGTGGCACCCGCCCCCGTTGTCAGCCGGCCCGAGCGGAATCTGCCGGTGGCTTATGAGTCGCGACTGCCGGTCCACCTCGAACACCCCGTAGGGCGGGGCATTGGCGACCATCCAAAGGTGGTCGTGGCCAAACGCCAACCCGCTTGTATTCCGCGACGGCGTCGTCACCGTCTGCCGCACTTTGCCGTTCCAATCGACGAGCCAAGCCGCTTCGCTAAGCGACCGCGGCTCCGGCAACCCGTACGCCTGCGCCTGACTGCCTGACAGCTTCTGCTCGGCGATCCAAAGCCCCTCGGCCGTGGCGGCCAGGCCATTCGGAAACCCGTCCGGAGCGCGAAACAGCTTGGTCGTCTTTGCCCGGCGCCGAGCCCCCTGCGCCCGAAGGGCAAAGGGAAGGGAAGCGCCCGCGCCAAGCGCCCAGGCCGCGTAGGCCCGGCCCCAACGAGCAAGGAACTCGCCCCTCGTGTTGGGCCGCAGCGAGTCCGTTGTGTGCGTGTTCCCCCCAAGCGCACAGGCCGCGCAGGCCCGGCCCCAACGGGCGAGGTACTCGCCCATTCCGCCGGGTCGCAGCGAGTCCGTTGTGCGCGTGTTCCCCAATTGCAACAAATCTCGTCTGGTCATGGCGCAGGGATTATATAGCAATCCCGGCTCCCCAGCTACCGTTCTTTGCTCTGCGTTCTTCGCTCCGCTGCCGCAAACACTTTTGAACCACCTCCGACCGCTGCCTCCTCTGCGCGGTGGGTCCG
>JADCJL010000217.1 GCA_020247055.1 Acidobacteriaceae bacterium
CCCTCCATCCTGGCCGAAACCAAACAGGCCATGGCCGCCAGCTTCCCCTTCGCCGTCGAACCCGTCGTCTACGACTTCACCATCAACGAACACGGCACCATGGCCGACCTCCGCCCCGGCGCCGACGCCCTCCTCAGCGCCCCCTACTACCTCCTCCGCGCCCCCGCCGACCTCCGCCAGGAACCCCGCCTCCTCACCCCCGAACGCCGCGCCGAACTCACCCGCTTCGCCCACCAGTACAGCAGCCACACCGAAGCCCTCTTTGAACGCCTCCTGCCCAAAGAGGCCGCCGCCCACCGCGGCGCCGGCGCCGAACTCGCCCAACTCCTCGCCGCCAACGGCTTCGACCCCGCCGCCCACGAACAGCTCCGCGCCGACTACCGCGCCGGCCGCGTCGGCCTTGCGCAAAACCGCCTCCCCGCCAATACCCTCATCGAAGACGTTCGCCCCGAACACGTCGCCACCCCTACCGCTCAACACTCCGCCCTCGGCGACCAAGCCCTCCGCCACGGCCGCCTCGCCATGGTCACCATGGCCGGCGGCGTCGGCAGCCGCTGGACCAAAGGCGCCGGCGTCGTCAAAGCCCTCCATCCCTTCCACCGCATCGGCAACCGCTACTGGAGCTTTCTCGATATCCAGCGTGAAAAGGCCCGCCGCGCCGGCGTGCCCCATCTCGTCACCACCAGCTACCTCACCTACGCCCCCATCGCCGCCACCGGCGTCCGCGTCTCGGCCGGCCGCAGCATCGGCCTCCGCATGGTCCCCACCGTCGCCGACCTGCGCTATCTCTGGGAGGTCCTCCCCCAGCAGCAGCTCGACGCCCAGAAGCAAAAGGTGCGCGAAAGCGGCCGCTCGAGCCTCCTGCAATGGGTCCGCGCCGCGGGCGAAGCCAGCGACTACACCGACAATCTCGCCTCCCAGTGCATCCACCCCGTCGGCCACTGGTACGAAGTCCCCAATCTCCTCCGCAACGGCACTCTCGCCGCCCTTCTCGCCGAACAGCCCGCCCTCGACTATCTCTTCCTGCATAACATCGACACCCTCGGCGCCACCCCCGCCGCCGACCTGCTCGGCCACCACATCGCCTCCGGCGCCGGCATGACCGTCGAAGTCATCGGCCGCCAGTACGACGACCACGGCGGCGGACTCGCCCTCGTCAACGGCAAGCCCCGCCTTGTGGCAGGCCTCTGCCTGCCCAGCGAGCAGATCGAGTTCGGACTCCGCTTCTACAACACCGGCAGCTACTGGATCACCATCGATTCGCTTCTGGCCGCCTTCGGCCTCACCCGCTGCCAACTCGCCGACCCCGCCCTCGTCGCCGCCGCCGTCCGCCGCACCGCCCAGCGCATGCCCAGCTACATCACCATCAAGGAAGTGAAGCGCCGCTGGGGCCGCGGGCAGGAAGACGTCTTCCCCGTCGCTCAGTTCGAACGCCTCTGGGGCGACATGACCGCCCTCGACGAACTCGGCTGCCGCTACGTCGAAGTCCACCGCCAGCGCGGCCAGCAGTTGAAGGATGTCTCCCAGCTCGACGCCTGGGTCCGCGACGGCTCGGCCGCCGCAGTTGTCGGCCTGCTTGGGCTTTGTTAGTTTTTTAGAAGCGCACAGGCCGCCTCTGCCGGGCCAAAGCGAGTCCGTTGTGCGCGTGTTATTCATAGAGGATCATGACCAAGGAAGAGTTCCTCGCCGCCTGGCAGCAGACCGCCGCCGACGATGCCCCCGCCCTCGAGCAGCTCTACACCACCTACAACGCCGCCAACCGCCAAGCCATCGAGAGTCTCGCCGCCCTCGCCGAGCAAAAGGATGCTCTCGGCCCCACCGCCGCCGCCACCCTCGCCCTGCTCGACGAAGCCGCCTGGCCTGTCCTCGAACAAGTCAACGACTACCCCCGCCTCGCCCGCTTCGGCCGCCTCGTCACCGGCCTCGAAGCCAGAACCACCGCCTATCTCCGCCGCGCCCTCACCGACTTCCGTACCGTCCCCCTGCCCCCCTACCACGAGCGCATCGAAGTCCCCGTCCCCGTCACCCGCATCGCCGACGAAGCCTATCTCGCCCTCCGCCGCTTAACCGGCGGCGAGTCCGAACTCGACGCCCAAATGGAAGCCGATCTCTTCCTCGCCCAGCCCAACCCCCAGCGCAACGCCGAAATCGAAAACTACCAGCGCACCGGCGTCTTCACCCGGCTCCTCCCGCCGGCCGACGAGTAGACCACCATGCCCGACTACACCATCGAAGCCGGCGATTGCCTGCTCAATCTCGCCCACGCCCACGGCCTGCTCTGGGAGACCATCTGGAACCATCCCAACAACTCCCAACTCAAAGCCCGCCGCGAAGATCCCAACATCCTCCTGCCCGGCGACGTCCTCTTCATCCCCGAAAAGCGCCCCAAAGAGCAGCAAAAACCCACCGACCAAACCCATAAATTCGTCCGCCTCGGCACCCCCGCCAAAGTCCGCCTCCGCCTCCTCGACTTCGAACGCAACCCCCGTCGCAACGTCCGCTATGCAGCCAGCGTCGACGGCAACCGCTCCGAAGGCGCCTCCGACAGCGACGGCATGATCGAGTTCG
>JADCJL010000218.1 GCA_020247055.1 Acidobacteriaceae bacterium
CAAACACCCTCCCCCCAAACAATAGCCGCCCTCATCGACCACACCATCCTCCGCCCCGACGCCACCGCCGCCGACGTCCGCCAGCTCTGCGCCGAAGCCCGCCACCACCGCTTCGCCGCCGTCTGCGTCAACCCCTACTGGGTCCCCCTCGCCGCCCGCGAACTCCGCGGCACCCCCGTCCAGGTCTGCACCGTCGTCGGCTTCCCCCTCGGCGCCACCACCACCGCCAGCAAATGCGCCGAAGCCGCCGAAGCCATCTCCCTCGGCGCCACCGAAATCGACATGGTCCTCAACGTCGGCGCCCTCAAAGCCGGCGACCTCGCCGCCGTCCAGGCCGATATCGCCGCCGTCGCCGCCACCTGCCACCGCGCCGGCGCCCTCCTCAAAGTCATCCTCGAAACCGCCCTCCTCTCCGACCCCGAAAAAATCGCCGCCTGCCACGCCTCCCAAAACGCCGGCGCCGACTTCGTCAAAACCTCCACCGGCTTCGCCAAATCCGGCGCCACCCCCGCCGACGTCGCCCTCCTCCGCGCCACCGTCGGCCCCTCCCTCGGCGTCAAAGCCTCCGGCGGCATCCGCTCCCTCGCCGACCTCCAAGCCATGGCCGCCGCCGGCGCCTCCCGCATCGGCGCCTCCGCCTCCGTCCACATCCTCGCCCAGGCAGGCCAACCGTGAGCCCCTCCAGCCCCCCCGACGTCCGTTTCAAAGACCGCGCCGAAATCCTCGACTTCCTCCTCGAAGTCTCCACCGCCACCCAGGAAACCCTCGACCTCCACCGCATCCTCGCCAACGTCGCCTCCATCGTCACCCGCGTCATCCCCTCCCAACTCTTCGCCATCCTCCTCTACAGCGAACGCCGCAAAGGCCTCCGCATCCGCTACGCCCTCGGCCACCGCCAGGAAATCGTCGAAAACCTCGTCATCCCCCTCGGCGAAGGCATCACCGGCCTCGCCGGCAAGACCCGGGAAACCATCCTGGCCAACGACGTCCGCCGCGACCCCCACTACCTCCCCGCCCTCGACGCCGTCCGCAGCGAACTCGCCGCCCCCATGATCGCTCGCGGCCGCCTCGTCGGCGTCATCGACCTCCAGTCCACCGCCGTCAACGCCTACAGCGAGTACGACAAAATGCTCGTCCGCCTCCTCGCCTCCCGCGTCGCCATCTCCATCGACAACGCCCGCCTCTACCGCCGCGTCGACCACGCCCACCGCACCATGCGCACCCTCGCCCGCGTGTCGCAGGAGTTCTCCTCCATCCTCGATCTCGACGATCTCCTCCGCAAGCTCGCCGCCCTCATCCGCTCCCTCATCGACTACGACGCCTTCTCCATCCTCCTGCTCGACGCCCCCAACCAGCTCCTCCGCCACACCTTCTCCATCCGCTACGACCAGGAAGTCACCCCCGCCGCCATCCCCCTCAGCCGCGGCATCACCGGCGCCGCCGCCCGCTCCCGCCAGCCCGTCCTCATCGAAGACACCGACGCCGACCCCCGCTACATCGCCGCCCACCCCAACATCCACTCCGAAGTCGCCGTCCCCCTCCTCCTCCGCGACCGTCTCCTCGGCGTCCTCGACCTCGAAAGCGTCCGTCTCAACAACTTCACCCACGAGCACGTCCGCACCCTCACCCTCCTGGCCCCCACCATCGCCAGCGCCATTGAAAACGCCCGTCTCTACGAAGAAATCGCCCAGCGCGAGCGCCGTCTCGACGAAGACCTCCAGGCCGCCCGCAAGCTCCAGGCCATCCTCCTCCCCTCCGACCCGCCCGAGGTGGAAGGTCTTGAAATCGCCGTCGGCCTCAAGCCCGCCCGCGAAATCTCCGGCGATCTCTTTGACTTCTTCGATTACGACAGCGGCCAGGTCACCATCGTCTTCGGCGACTCTTCGGGCAAAGGAGCCGCCGCCGCCCTTTACGCCGCCCTGGTCGGCGGCCTGCTCCGTTCTCTGGCCCGCCGCAAGCGAGGCCCGGCCGACCTGCTCCGCCAGCTCAACCAGAGCCTGGCCGAGCGCAAGGCCCAGGCACAGTACGCCACGCTCCTGGCTCTCCTCTGGGACGCACGCACGCAGCGCCTGACGATGGCGAACGCCGGAGGCACCCCGCCCATCATCTGCCGGGGGGAAGAGCTATTGAAGCCCGATACCTCTGGAGTCCCCGTCGGCCTCCTCGACGACCGGCGGTATGAGGAGACCGGCATGCAGCTCCAAACCGGGGACCTGATCGTGCTGGCCTCGGACGGCATCCAGGACGCGTTTAATGGGGAGGGAGTGGAGTACGGCCGCGAGCGCCTCGGCGAGGCGATCCGCCGCCACTCGCAGGACCCGGTGAACGAGATCGTGAACCACCTCTTCGCCGGCGTCCAGGCCCACACGGGAGAGGTAGCCCAGTTCGACGACCAAACCATCGTCATCCTCCGCGTCCGCTAAAAGCCGCAAGCGCACAGGCCGCAGCGAGTCCGTTGTGCGCGGTTCCAAAAAAAGCGCACAGGCCGCAGCGAGTTCGTTGTGCGC
>JADCJL010000219.1 GCA_020247055.1 Acidobacteriaceae bacterium
CCCCAATCTCAAAAGCGCACCCCGGCGAATTCGACGGAACCGTCTTCGCGAACACAATCTGCGTATCCCGCGCCACCCCCGCCGCCGGACCCACCATCGTCACCTCCTCCGATCCCAAACACGCCACCGTATCCCCATCGCTCGACCGCAACGACACCCGCGGATTGCTCCCAAACCCCTTCCCATTTAACGTCACCGTCACCGTCTCCCCCGGCTGCCACGGCCGGTCCGGCACCACCGATGTGATCTGCGGCTCCGGATCCACAATGTACAACGGCCTCGGAGGCGAGACACCGAACGGGCTGGTCAGAGTCACATTGCGCGTCCCAGTGGAGGCGCTGGACAGAACGTTATACCGCAGATTCACCTGTCCTACGGCAGGATACACACCAAGCACCCACCAGTCGCTCACCCCCTGGACAGGATTGAGTGACGAACCGTACGGTCCCAGCGGCACACCATTCAAATTGTTTCCCCAGATTTGGAGCGTCGAGCGTGCCGTGCCGCGTTCTATTTGATCCTCCTGACCGGTTGTATCATCCCGAATCCCGGTGATCTGTGGCGCCCAGCCGGCCGAAACACAGCCAGAGTCGATCGACCAGTCTGGCACCGTGAAATTCGGCTTCCAAGGCACTAAGCCAATGACCGAAAGGGAGCCGGACAAACGATAATAGTAAGCTCCTGGCCCAAAATCAGCCACCCGAGCAACCACGCTCCCCATCGCTCCCGACCCCTTATCAACAATGCCCACAGACAAATCGTTCGGCGATACACTAGACCACCGGCTGTCCGGTGTAATCGTTCGTACAACGCTACCGGTCGAACGCCCGGGGAAGCCGGGTCGGTGGCCGCTGCACTCGGTTGTGGAGTACCGCCTCAGTTGTAAACTGATATTCGAATAATCGAGTCTTACCTCGTTTGGATAAACGTTCTTGAGCAAAATCGGCCCAATGGCCAGCTTCAAGTCCGCTGGGTCTGCCGTCGCCAAGTTAAAGCCAAAATAATCGATACACGCCGTCGCGTTTCCACACCCCGGGTTCACGCCTAAGGTCGCGGCGGACGGTATCGGGGCAGACCACGCCCCCCGTGCCACCCACGTCGAGTTGCCCCCCCGCTGGTCCAGCGCTGCCATGTAGATCTGTTTGGTTCCGGCTCCCTTCATCGTAATCGACATCGACACCCGCACCGTGGTCGAAAACTTTATAATGCTCAAACTGCCGCCTTGGACTTCACATTGCTCGTTTCGCCCCACCGTTGCCGTGTTGCCCGGAAACAGCGTATCGACCGTTACCACCTGGCCCGGCCCCCGATCCGTTACAAAATACGCCACCCCTTTTCCGAAATCCGCCAGCGGATCAATGCTCAGCAAACAGGCGTCCCGGCTATCCAGCCCCCCGTTGATCAGAACCAACGCATTCGAAATGTCACTCGCACCATTGCCGTCCGAAAAGTCAAACGTGAACCGCTCCACAGCCCCCGTTCGCTGCTCCGGCGTTACAGGCTGCACCACCGGCGCAAGATTTGTTGCGGTGCACGCCCGCACGCAGTAAATCTCTCCCAAATTCTGCACCCAGCCCGAATTGTCCACCCCGTCCAGCGCCGCCGACCATAGCGGTTTCGTCCCGGCCGGCATCGCCGCCTTAAAGGTCACCGAAAGGCCCACCGAGAGCTCCCCGTCCACTCCATACGATGCATAGGATCCCGCGCCGGAAAGCCTGCAACTCGCATTTTCCAAAATACCACTGCTCCCCGGCGCCAGCGGGCCCACCGCGTTCCCGGTCCGGTCCGCCAAAAAGATGCCCCACTGCGGCCAGTACGAAAAGTAACACCCGTCCGCCCCCGGGCTGCTTTCAATCGCCATGTACACCGTGCTAATCCGTCGTTTGGTGGTTCCATCCGGTCGGAAACCAAACGAAAACGTGCCTCCGTTTCCGATGGCAGGCGAGGGCGTCCCCACATTGGTCGGGTAGGGCCGCGCCAGCGCCAGTAAGGGAACGAGCAAGCAGAGGAAACTACTACGCATCGCCGTCCTCATTTGCCCGGCCCCAGCGGTCTCGAGGGGATGTCGCCGTTCGTGTAGATATAGGCGCGGATCCGGTTCCGCGTCTTGCCGTCCAGCGCCTTGTGCAGCCGGTCCATCGCCGCTCGCACTACCATCGACCGCTCTTGCCCCAACGCCATCGCCGCCTGCGCCGGAGTAGTAGCTGCCATCGACCGTGCCGAAGCCTCCATCTGCGTAACTTGCGACGAAAATTGCGTCGCCTCACGCATTACAATGGCCATCTGGTCTTTGGCGATTCCTAACTCTCTCGCCTGCCTGCCAACCTCCAGGTCCGCCGGCCCGGCGGCCATCCGGGCAACGTTAGAACTCGCCGACGCAAAACGATCCAGAAACGCCCGCTCCAAATGATCACTGGGCACCGCCATGGGGAGCCGGGGAAACTTCCGCGCCGCCGCAAGCGCCGCCTGAGCAGCAGGAGATACAGCCGGACTTTGAACCGGAGCCTGACTTAAAAGCGGGAGAGGAAACAGGAATGGGGTGGCTGCGCCGACCAGGAGTACAAACCACGCAAGCCGCCAGGAACTATCTAACGCAGTGCGTTTCGGGGGGGGGGGGGGGACGAAAGAAAAGCCATGGAAGTTACAGAAATCCTACCCAAGTAACTGTTAGTGAGGAAGCTTCTCTAAGCTATCGCGAAACAAAACCAGACACAAGTGGATTTACTGTTCTTAATGAAACCTTCGGGTGCCGCGCTGCTTCGGAACCGAAGCGCGGGGAACCGTAGTCCGTCGCTGAGCCGCCGCCACGCCCCGCCCACCGGTCGAGGATCCCTCCGGCCCGCCCAGCCCCACCCGAAAAACAACGCTACGGCGACGGCTCGGAAAACGCCCGTGGCGCTGCCCGAGCAGCGCCTGCTCACCGCGCCAGCGCGGCACGCGGGTCGCATTCACGACCCATTCAAATTTTTTCCCCCAATATCCACGGCCCTCCCGTCACACCCCCGTCCGGGTTACTCTCCCCCGTCTGCCAACCTGAAAGCGTCCCGGAAGCGCACAGGCCGCTTCGGCGCGGCACCAACGGGCGAGAAACTCGCCCCTCCTGCCAGGCCGAAGCGAGTCCGTTGTGCGCGAGTTCCCTAGAAGCGCACAGGCCGCGCAGGACCGGCACCAACGGGCGAGGAACTCGCCCCTCCCGCCGGGCCGAAGCGAGTCCGTTGTGCGCGAGTTTTTCAGAAGCGCATTCCCATGACCCAGCTAAAACCAATCTCCCCCCAAGGCAAGGCTTCCCGTCCACACCACGGGTCCGGCCCGGCGGGGCATCGAACCCCGCCAGGCCGTATCAATATACCGCGCGCGCACGCGCCCCGCGCGCAGCCCGCGCGCGCAAGGAAGAACCCAGGAAGTCGCTCAAAAGAAACCACTTACAATTTCGGTTCTTTCAAAAACCGATCCCCACAGAACCCAAATAGAACCCAACTCGAACCCAAAAGAACCCCACAGAAACCAAAAACGGCCGCCAGCTTTCGCCAGCGGCCGCTCTCAGACCTGCCTTTGCGCGGAACGCGCCGCTTACTTCGTGCGGCTCGATTCGGCGCTGTTGCCGCCCTTGCTCGCAATCACGGCCTGCGCCGCCGCCAACCGGGCAATCGGCACCCGGTACGGCGAGCAAGAAACGTAGTTCATGCCCACCTTCACGCAAAACTCCACCGAGCTCGGCTCGCCACCGTGTTCGCCGCAAATGCCAACCTCCAGGTCCGGACGGGTCTGCCGGCCCGCCTTCACTGCCAGGTCAATCAACTTGCCCACGCCCGTCTGGTCGAGCACCCCGAACGGATCCGCCGCGAAAATCTTCAGGTCCTCGTAATGCTTCGAGAACTTCGTATAATCGTCGCGGGAAAGACCCATCGTCGTCTGCGTCAGGTCATTCGTGCCAAAGCTGAAGAACTCAGCCTCTTTGGCTACCTCATCCGCCGTCAGCGCCGCCCGCGGAATCTCAATCATCGTGCCGATCATGTAATGCTGATCCGGCACGCCGGCCTTCTCAAACACCTCCTTGGCAATCCGCGTGGCAATCGCCTTCTGGTGCTCAAGCTCCTTCACGGAACCAATCAGCGGAATCATTACCTCCGGCACAACCTTCATGCCCTTCTTGGCAACCTTCGCGGCCGCTTCGAATATGGCCCGCACCTGCATCTCGGTGATCTCCGGATAGGTGATCCCCAGACGGCAGCCACGGTGACCCAGCATCGGGTTGAACTCGTGCAGCTCCTCAACGCGCTCGAGCAGCTCGGGCAGCTTCTTCTTCAACTCCGGCACCGGAATGCCGTAAGCCTTCGACATCTCCTTCTTGGCCTTGGCATCGGCGTGCGGCAGCTTGGCGATATCCACCATCAGATGCTCCCGCTTCGGCAGGAACTCGTGCAGCGGCGGGTCCAGCGTCCGGATCACCACCGGGAAGCCGTTCATCGCCTTGAACAGACCCTCAAAGTCGCTGCGCTGCATCGGCAACAGCTTCTTCAAAGCCGCCTTCCGCGCCTTCTCATCCCGCGCGAGAATCATCTCCTGCACAATCGGCAGCCGCTCTTCGGCAAAGAACATGTGCTCGGTACGGCACAGCCCAATGCCCTCGGCGCCAAACGCCCGGGCCACTTTCGCGTCCCGCGGAATGTCGGCGTTCGCCCGCACGCCAAAGCTGCCGCGGAACTCGTCCACCCAGCCCATGAACTTGCCGAACTCACCCGAATTCGGGTCCGGCTCGTTCGTCTTGGCCTGCCCGGCGTATACCTTGCCCGTCGTGCCGTCAATCGAAATCCAGTCGCCCGCCTTCAGCGAAACCGACTTGCCGCCCGACTTCACCACGGCCGTACCCTTGTGCTCGTCAATCACCAGGTCGCCCGCGCCCACAATGCAAGGCCGGCCCATACCGCGCGCCACCACGGCCGCGTGCGAGCTCTTCCCGCCAATCGCGGTCAGAATGCCCTTCGCCGCGTCCATGCCGGCAATATCGTTCGGGGTCGTCTCTTTCCGCACCAGGATCACCGGCGACTGCTTCGCCGCTTCCACGGCCGCCTCGGCCGAGAACGCAATCCGGCCCACGGCCGCGCCGGGGCTCGCCGCAATACCCGTCGTCAACACCGGCAGCGTCTTCAGCGTCGCCGCGTCAAACACCGGGTGCAGCAGCTGATCCAGCTGATTCGGCGCCACGCGCAAAACGGCCTCTTCCTTCGAAATCAGGCCCTCTTCGCACATCTCCACCGCCAGCTTCACCGCCGCCGGGCCCGTACGCTTGCCGTTGCGGGTCTGCAGCATGTACAGCTTGCCCTCTTCGATCGTGAACTCGAAGTCCTGCATGTCGCGGTACTGCTGTTCCAGCTTCTGCGTGGTCTCAAACAGCTGCTGATACACCGCCGGCATCACATGCTCGAGCTCGGCAATCGGCGACGGCGTCCGAATACCCGCCACGACGTCCTCGCCCTGCGCGTTGATCAGGAACTCGCCATAAAACACCTTGTCGCCGTTGCCCGGGTCGCGCGTGAAGCCCACGCCCGTGCCCGAGGTCTCGCCCAGGTTGCCAAACACCATCGCCTGCACATTGGCCGCCGTGCCGATCGAATCCGGAATCTTTTCCATCTTCCGGTAGTAGATCGCCTTCTCGTTCCACCAGCTGCGGAACACCGCATCGCGCGACATCTTCAGCTGCACCAGCGGATCCTGCGGAAACGGCTTGCCCGTCTCCTTCTGCACGAGCTTCTTATACTCGGCCACCACCAGCTTCAAATCTTCCGCGTTCAGGCCGGTGTCCAGCTTCACCTTCCGCTTCGCCTTCTGCGCGTCGAAAATATGGTTGAACTTCTCCATATGGATCTCGAGCGCGACTTCGCCGAACATCTGGATGAACCGGCGATAGCAGTCGTAGGCAAACCGCTCGTTGCCCGTCTTGGCCGCCATCCCGGCCACCGACTGATCGTTCATGCCGAGGTTCAGAATGGTGTTCATCATGCCCGGCATCGAGAACTTCGCGCCAGACCGGACGCTGAGCAGTAGCGGGTCCTTCGCGTCGCCCAGCTTTTTGCCGGTCTCTTTCTCCAGACGGGCCAGGGCGGCCGCCATCTGGTCTTCAATCTCTTGCGGAACCGTGTTCTTGTTCTCGAAGTAGATGTTGCAAACTTCGGTCGATACCGTAAACCCGGGCGGGCACGGAATCTCGGCCTTGCACATCTCGGCAAGCCCGGCGCCCTTGCCGCCGAGGATGTCGCGCATCTTGCCGTCGCCGTCGGTCTTGGCGCCGAAGCTATAGACGTATTTCTTCATCCAATATCTCCTGACTGAGAGGTGAAACTACTTGGTAACGATCTCCGAAAAATCGGCGATCGAGGAAAACTCACTAATGAGTTGATTGAGCAGGCGCAGGCGATTGTCCCGGACAGCAGGGTCCGGGTCATTCACCAATACCTGGTCGAAAAAGTGATCAATCGCCGGCCGCAGCCCGGCAATCCGTTCGAGTTGCGCCGGGTAGCCGCCGTCTTTGATGGCGGCCTCACGCGCCGCCGCCGCTACCCCGGCTTCGGCCTCGTTGAACAGGCTCGCCTCCGGCGCTCCCGGCGGCAGCGGGCCCGCCTGCGTCAAAATGTTCTTAATCCGCTTAAACGCCGCCGCCACCGGCTCAAAGTTCGGCGTCGGACGAACTGCCTTCACCGCCTCTAAACGCAACGCCACATCCTTCAAATCGGCCCAGCCAACCGCCAGCACAGCGTTGACTTCGTCGTAAGCGTAGCCCTTTACTTCCCGGAAGTAGTGCTTCACCCGTTCGAGAAAAAACTCTTCCAGCTTCCCATCGCCCGCGGCCAACTCCCGCAGCGACGGCGACAGCTCGCCCTCCACCAGAATCTTCACCACGCCCTGCGCGGCGCGCCGCAGCGCAAACGGATCCTTCGACCCCGTCGGGATCATGTCCACCGCAAAGCAGCTCCGCAGCGTGTCCACCTTGTCCGCCAGCGCCACCGCCTGTCCGGTCGCCGTCGACGGAATCGTGTCTTCCATCGAGAGAGGTTTATAGTGCTCGTAAACAGCCTTCGCCACGGCCGGCTTGCCGCCCTGCGCGGCGATATACAGCCCGCCAATAATTCCCTGCAGATCGGTGAACTCCTTCACCATCTCGGTCGTCAGATCAGCCTTGGCCAGGTACGCCGCCTCGGCCGCTTCCCTGCCGCCCAGCTCCTGCGCCAGCGCCACCATCCGCGAGGTCTTCTCGAGATACGAACCGATCTTGGCCTGGAACGTCACGTTCGCCAAATCGCCCACGCGGTCAAGCAGCGGCCGCTTCTGGTCGACATCGTAGAAGAACCGGGCATCGTTGAACCGCGCCCGCAGCACCCGCTCATTCCCGCGTACGACGTGCCCTTCCGGGTCCGCCGGAATATTCATCACCGCGATGAAATGCGGGGCCAGCGAACCGTCCGCCGCGTTCACGGCGAAGTACTTCTGGTGGAACCGCATCACCATCGTCAGCACCTCTTTGGGCAGCGTCAGGTAGCTGGCGTCAAAGCCGCCGCGGATCGCCGCCGGGTACTCCGTGATGAACGTCAGCGTCTCGAGCAGCTTTGGGTCGCTCTGCGCGTTGCCGAGCGCCGCTACCTCCCGCTCAATCTTCGCCCGGCGCGCCGCGCTCGATACGATCACGAAGTTCTTCTCAAGCTCCGCCTCGTAGTTGGCAATCGTCACCGGAATCGGACCCCCGGCTCCCAACTGCCGGTGCGCGGAACTCTCGTTGCCCGACTCGACGCCCGCCAGCGTAAACGGCACCACCCGGTCACCGAGCAGCGCGACAATCCACCGGATCGGCCGGATGAACTTCGGGCCCCCCTTTCCGGTCCAGAACATCGTCTTCGGAAAGTACAGCTTCTGAATCAGCTCCGGCAGGAGTTCGGCCAGCAGTTCGGCCGTCGCGCGGCCCGCCACCTGCCGCCGAAACGTGTAGTACTCGCCCCGGGCCGTCGTCTCCACCTGCAGGTCGTCCGCGCTCACGCCGCTCTTCTTGGCAAACCCCGCCACGGCGTTCGGGTTGGCCCCCTTCGGCGGACCACTCACGATCTCGACGCTATCGGCCTGCCGCTCCACCAACCCCTCGGCCCACAACACGAGCCGGCGCCCGGTCCCATCGGTCCGCGTCACCCGGCCGCCGAGCTTATGCGCCTCGAGCAGACTCTGGAAATCCTTGCCGAGCTGTTCGAGCGCGGCCGGAATCATCCAATCGGGAATCTCCTCGGCGCCTACTTCGAGAAGGAACGGAAGCATTACGCCACCTCCTTCATCGTCCGGAACGGTTCCTGGTCCACCCACGCCTGCGCCACGCCCACGGCGATCTTCCGCACCCGCGCAATCACGCCGACCCGCTCGGTCACGCTGATCGCGCCCCGCGCGTCGAGCAGATTAAACAGGTTCGAGCACTTCAGCACCTGATCGTAGGCCCCCAGCAGCGGGAACCGCCGCTTCTCGGCCGGGTCTTCGACCGTCTTGTACTGGTCAATCAGTCGCTGCGCCTCGGCCTCGTGCCGCCCGAGCGCCTCCCACAACATCGCCACGTCGGCCGACTCAAAGTTGTAGACCGAAAGCTGCAGCTCGTCAAAGTAACGCACATCGGAGTAAGGCACCCCGGGCGCCCATTCGATGTCATAAACCGACTCTTTCCCCTGCAGGAAGCTCACAATCCGCTCGAGACCATACGTAATCTCGGCCGGGCACAAATCGAGGTCGATCCCGCCGCACTGCTGGAAGTAAGTGAACTGCGTGATCTCCATCCCGTCGAGCATCACCTGCCAGCCGATGCCCCAGGCGCCCAGCGTGGGCGACTCCCAGTTGTCCTCTTCTAGCTTCAGGTCGTGCTTGGACAGATCGATCCCGATCGCTTCGAGCGACCCCAGATACTGATCAATCACATCCTTCGGTGTCGGCTTTAGAATCACCTGCAGCTGCTGATGCTTATACAACCGGTTCGGATTATCCCCGTAGCGCCCGTCGGCCGGCCGCCGGCTCGGCTGCACGTAGCCCACCCGCCACGGCTTCGGCCCCAACACCCGGAGAAAGGTTTCCGGAGACATCGTCCCCGCGCCGACTTCAATATCGTAAGGCTCCTGGATCACGCATCCGCGGTCGGCCCAATACTTCTTCAGCTTAAAGACAGTTTCCTGAAACGAGTCCATACTCAAAGGGTTTCCAGCATCTGCGCCGTAACGAGCCGGCGCTCCACTTGTTGTTCAATCGTTGTGATGAGAAAGCGGCGCAGATCGCGGCACGTCGTCCGGCTCCACATCCGGGGCGCGAGGCTCCGGATCGGGGTCGTCAGCATCTCGCGGGCCAGTTCGCGCGACTCCTCGCTCACCCGCAAATCGGGCAGAAAGCCGGAGAGCCGGACGGCCCACAAAGAAAAATACTGGATCGCCGTCCAGGTCGCTTCTTCCGTGCGGTCGGGCGGCGTTTGCCGCAAATGTTCGAGCGTCGCCACTACCAAGCGGAAAAATCTCTCGTTGGGTTCGGCCGCCGGCAGAATCTGATCACACACTTCCGCAATAAAATCCAAACCAACGCTGGCCGTGTAATTGTTGGCAAGAGCGAATTGAGACTGGAGCAGTTCGCAGCCATCCATCTTGCAAAGTTCGACGTTCTCCCGCTGGAAATACTGCATGTTCACCTGCGAGAGCCGTTCCAACCCGCTCCCGAAGCTACTCTTGGGCCGCCGCGCCCGGCGAGCTATGCCGCGCAACCTCCCTTGATCGCGCGTAAAAAAACTGACGATCAGGTCTGCTTCCCGGTAGGGATAGGATCGGAGGACGAATGCTTCGCTTACCTTTGACGGCACCGGAACGGTGTTGAAATTTCAGGGTACCATAGCAGGGCTGACCATCCTGAATATGCCCCGGCTCATCGACCTGATCGACCCCACCGCCGTACCCGTCGCCCGCCTCCTCGGCATCGTCGAAGAGCAACGCGCCCACGGCCACGTCACCTGCAGCATGGAAGCCCGCGCGGAACACCACAACCCGCTCGGCACCGTGCACGGCGGCATCTACACCGACCTCGCCGATATGGCCATGGGCATCGCCATGCTCACCACGCTCGCCGACGGCGAAGCCATGACGACCATCGAACTCAAGATCAACTACTTCCGCCCCGTCACAACCGGACGCCTCGTCGCCGACGCCCGCGTCCTCCACCGCGGCCGCACCTCCGGCTTCATCGAATGTGAAGTCCGCGACGCCGAAGCTCGCCTCGTGGCCAAAAGCACCTCGACGTGCGTTCTGCTGACCGGCGACCGCGCCGCCGCCATCTTCGCCCGCTACCAATCCTAGCCTCCAAACGCCCGATGCTCTTTTACGCCCTCACCATTTTCCTGTCCTCATTCCTACTCTTTCAGGTGCAACCGATCCTGGCCAAAATGATTCTGCCGTGGTTTGGCGGCTCGGCCGCGGTCTGGAACGCCTGCATGCTCTTCTTCCAGGCCGCGCTACTGGCCGGCTACACCTACGCCCACCTCCTGTTCGCCAAGGTCCCGGCCCGCCGGGCCGGGAAGATTCATACCGGGCTCCTCGCGCTAAGCCTCCTCTCCCTGCCCATCCTGCCCGGCGCGGCGTGGAAGCCGACCGGCGGGGAAAACCCGGCGCTGCAGATCCTCGGCCTGCTCGCGGCTACCGTCGGCCTGCCCTATTTTCTGCTCTCCACCACGGGCCCTCTGCTCCAGGCCTGGTACGCGCGGCAGCACTCCGGCGCAACGCCGTACCGCCTCTTTGCGCTCTCGAACGGGGCGTCGCTGCTCGCCCTGCTCTCCTACCCGGTACTCGTGGAGCCCCGGCTCGATGCGCAGACACAGGCCTGGGTCTGGTCCGGAGCGTTTGCTCTCTTCGTCCTCCTCTGCGCCCGGGTGGCCTGGACCGCCAGCGGCGAAGCGCCCGCGAGCGAGGAAACCGAACCGGCCCCGCCCGCCCCGGTCTGGGGCCTGCGCCTGCTCTGGGTGGTGCTGGCGGCGGTGCCCGCCATCCTGCTGCTGACGGTAACCACGCACCTGACGCAGGACGTCGCCGCCATCCCGTTTCTCTGGATCGTCCCGCTGGTGCTGTACCTGCTCACCTTCATCCTCTGCTTTGAGGCCAGCCGCCTCTACTGGCGCTGGTTCTACATCCCGCTCGCGGCGGCGGCGCTTTTCGGCGTCGCCTGGTTCGCCGCCAGCGACAGCACCAGTCTTTCCCTGCCCCAGAGCATCGCCGGATACGCTGCCGCCATGTTCGTCTGCTCGATGGTCTGTCATGGCGAGTTGGCTAGCCTGAAGCCGCACCCCCGGTTTCTCACCTCCTTCTACGTCGCCGTATCGACGGGCGGCGTGCTGGGCGGCCTGATTGTCGGGCTGATCGCGCCAAACTACTTTGACGCCTTCTATGAGTTTCCGCTCGGCTGGGTCCTGGCCGGCCTGGCGGGCCTAGCGGCGGTGTTCTACCGCCACCAGGCGCTGTTTTCGTCCTGGCGGGGCGGCGCCGCAGCCATCGTCCTGGTGGCGTTGGCGGGCGGTTATGCCGGCTGGTGGGTCCAGATCGAAAGTGCAAAGGTACGCGGCTACCGCCACGTGCAGCGGAACTTTTACGGCATGCTGCGGATTCAGGACGAGGGAGACTTTACCGACCAGACACGGGTACGGCAGCTGTTGAACGGCGTAATCAACCACGGCCAGCAGTTTCTGCACCCCTTCCGCCGGAAGCAGGCCACCACCTATTACTGCGCCGAGTCCGGAGCGGGACAGGCAATCGCGACACGGAAGGACGGGGTGGCGCAGCGGGTCGGGGTGATCGGGTTGGGCGCGGGGACGCTGGCCAGTTACGGGCGGACAGGCGATGAGTATCACTTCTACGAGATCAACCCGGCGGTGATCCGTTATGCCGAGGGCGAGTTCACGTTTCTGGGCGATTCACCGGCCAACAAAAAGATCCATCTCGGCGATGCGCGGTTGACGCTTGAACGGCAGCGGCCCATGGGCTTTGACGTTCTCCTGGTGGACGCTTTTTCCGGCGACTCGGTCCCGGTTCATTTGCTTACGGCCGAAGCGTTTGGCCTCTATTTCCGCCACCTGAAGCCGGACGGGATCCTGGCCGTGCACATCTCGAACAAGTACTTGAATCTGGAACCGGTGGTCGCGGCCAACGCCGGGCGCATGGGCCTCACCGCGCTCGAGTTCAGCGAAGACCGACCCGACAGCGACGAGACCTGTTTTGGCACCACCTGGGTGCTGCTGCTCACCAGTCCGGGTCTGTCGGCGCACACCGCGCTCGCCCCGCGGGGCAAACCGATGCCGGAGCAAGCTGACTTCCGGCCCTGGACCGACGCCTTTTCGAATATGTGGTCGATTCTCCGAAAATGAACTTTGTTACACTCGAAACAGGAATTTGTTGTGGCAGAAACCTTGGCTACGGTGAAAACGCGCCTGCGGCGCATGCGGGCTTGCAATGAGACCGCCGCCAACGGCAAGCTCTGCCTGGGCCATTTGAAGCGTTGGTACGGTTTTGGTCCCGAGTGGGAGGCACAGTACGGCCGGGCGGCGGAGTTGTATCGCTGCGAGCGGTGCCAGACGGTCTACCTGCCGAACCCGGAGGAGAAACCGCGTACAGGGACGCTGGCGTTTTAGGAGCGGGGCGTTTCGTGGACGCCCCGCTTTTAGAGAACCGCATCGGGAAAGGACGTTGTTGTGGCAAACCTTTTCCGATGCGGTCACCCCTTGGCCGGTTGAAGGAACCGGAGGGGATCGCAAACCCGCGCGCCGCGACGCGGTTGGAGAGAGTGTCCGCTAAGTGCACTCCGTTCCCAGCCAGGTCCGCGTCCAATCAGAGTACTGACCGATAACGCCAACCCGTGCGCGGTACAGGGGTCCATGAAGAAGAGGTCGATACGAATTGTCTACCGGGAGAAAAAATCCCTCTGATGCAATGTCGCTCAGATTAAAGGAGCAGTTAGAACTTGTTACCGGCTCCCGCAAGCACGCTTTCAGTCAGCCCACTCGCTTCAATCCAAAGTTTCACTGCCTCAGAGGGCGGGTTCAAAGGTGAACTTCATCAATTCGTGTTAACACCCAGCATTTGGGTTGCCAACGCATCTATTGCACCAAATCGTTGAAACCAAATCAAGTGCTTCGCGCCATGCCGCCGCCGGATCCGGCCCGGCAACCCAGGGGTGTGTCGGTGTGACACAATCAACAGGGTGAGCAGCTTTTCGCGCCGCACCATCCTGGCCCTCCCTGCCGCGGCGGCGGTTCTGCGGGGCCAGAACGAAGAGGATTTTCAGGTCTACACGGAGCATCCCCGGCTGCTGCTGCCGGCCCGCCGGCGGCGGCTGCTCGAACGGGAGCGGGAGCGGACATCGGTCCGCTGGCAGCAGTTTGAGACGCTGGTGGCCGGCAAGGTGCAGATGCCGGAGCCGGGCTTGGCTTGGGCGCTGTACGGCCAGATCGCCAAAAGCGAGGCGTTTTCCCGGCAGGCGGCCGGCTGGGCGCTGCAGGCCAGCGATCCGCGGCAGATCGCGCTGGTGTTCGACTGGTGCCAGACGGTGCTCCGGGAGCCGGAGGCAGCCGCGCTGCGGACGAAGCTCGAAACGCTGCTGGCGGCCCCGCCGCGTGCCCGCACGCTGCCTGTGATGCGCGACCGGGCTTTTGCCGCCGTGGCGCTTGGCGGCGAAGCCGGCAAACGGGAGCTGGCGGCGATCGTCAAGGGCTGGTGGCGCGCTGAGTCCGCCCCGGCGCTCAAGGCCGGCACCTACCGCTACAGCCGCGAGGAGGGCCACGCGCTGTTTGAGCTGCTGCACGCCGTGCGCGATAGCATCAACATCGATCTGCGCGAGGACGCCCCGAAGTACTTCAAAGAGCTGCCGGCGTACCACATCCTGAGTTACTACCCGGCCTCCTTCCCGGCGGCCGAAAACGAGTACCGGATACCTTTCTACGAGGGCGGGGGCGACCCGGACCTGCGCGTGGCGGCGCTGGCGCGGGCGACCGACCTCAGCATGGTGGCCTTTGACACGAACGCGCAGGAGACGCAGTTTGTGCAGGGCTGGCTGATCCACGACCGCTTTTTAATGCGCGGCGCTTTCGGCATCCCGTACGAACTGCTCTGGGCCAACCCGTATCAACCGGGTCTGAGCTACTACCATCTGCCGCTGGCGATGCACCAATCGACGGCCGGGCGTCTGGTGCTGCGCAGCAGCTGGGAGGACGACGCCACCTGGTTCCACTATGGCGATGGCAAGGTGCAGGTGTTTGAAGAGGGGGTTCGCAAGGACCGGAGCATGAATTCGCCGGCGCCGATTGATGTCGCCGGAACCATTGTTCACTTCGGGCGGGACAATATGGAGTTTCGCGTCGAAAGCGATGAGTTGCAGAACATCTACGTGATTGGCCTCGCGGCGAACACCGGTTACGATGTCGAGCTTGACGAGCACGAGATCAGCGAGGCGACCACGGACGCGGGCGGCATTTTGAACTTTCAGTTCCTGAAGTGCGGCGACCGGGCCGTGCGGCTGCACAAGCCGTTCCGCCTGAAATCATAGACCGGCCCATAGGCCCACGAGGCATCGCTTGTAGTGCAGGTGGGGAGGCGGGCAGCGCAGTCCGTCGCGGCGGGATCGAGGCGGACAGGAGAGGCCATGACCAACGCCGTGATGGTTTGGCTCCGAAGGGAAGCCGCACTGGTTCCGGCCGCCACGGTCGCGGCCAACGCGTGGCTCGGCGGAGCCTGGCTCGCTTTTACCGCCCAACCGTTTACCGCACAACCGGCCTCGCCGCTGTGCGCAGGGCGGCTCAGTCGATAAAGATCAACTGGCCGAAGCGCTTGGGGTTGTGCGGATTCGGTTTCGCCATCTCCGAATCCGACCACTGGCTGAGGCGCCGGGCGGGTTCGGTGCCGTCCCAGCGGTTGAGATTCGCCGTCCACACTTCGCCGGGCGCCGGCGGCTTGCCGGTCCCGAGTCCCTCAAAATCGGCCCAGGAGAGGGCCAACTCGAGCGACCAGCCTTTGGGGGTGCGCGCGGTGCGGACGCGGACATCGGTGAAGTCGAAGCGTTTGAGCAGGAACTCGGGGAACAGGTAGAAGTAATCGTAGAGGGTGCCGCGCGCGTTCATCTCAAGGCCAAAGTAGTTCGACTGCGAGGGTTTGGGATTGATGAAGAGTTCGACGGCGTCGTCGCGGTAGGTGGGGTCGTCGCGGTGTTCGAGTTGGGCGGTGATGTCGGCGTCGTCGCACTCATAGGCTACGTAGAGGTAGCGGTCGTCGCGGAGGAGCCGGGCGACGGTCTTTTGCGGGGCTCCTTTCTGGAACGCCCAGGGGAAGACGAACTCGATGGAAGCGGCGGCCCGCCAGGCGGCCTCCTCCACTTTGCCGTCGATGGCGATCGGGCCGGCGGCGCGTTTGACTTCATAGCGGAGGGGCTGCGCGCCGGCCACGGCCGCAAACAGGATGACAAGAGAGAGTTTTTGCATTAGCGCACCGCCAGGGTGACGTCCGGCCGGCTGCTGGCGCTGCCGACGTTAACGATGATGGGTTGGGAGCCAGGGGGAACACCGGCCGGGATCCGAACGTTGACCTGCATGACGCCGGCCACCAGGCCCGGCGCGCCGCCGGCGTAGAGCACCGGAGCATCGACGCCGCCGATGCTCACCGCGACCGGCAGGCGGGGCGCGGGGAGCGGAACGGCGGCGGGCTTGCCGTCGACGCCGGCCGGGCTAGTGGCGCCCTCACCGGTCAGATAGAGCACGACCACGCTACCGCGGGCGGCGGGGTTGGCCGCGGAGTTCGGCGTACTGTTTTCGTTGAGAATGGCGCCGGGGCCGCGGCCGGAAGAGTCGGCGGTGAACAGCGCGGGAGCGGCGTTGACCACCGGCAGGGCGATGGTGTTCGACCGGCGGCCCTCGAACTCCACCTGCACCTGCGTCGTGGCGCGGCCATCGACGCTATAGGGAACGACGGCGGTCAACTGGCCGGCGCTCGTGTAGAGGAGCGGGGCGGCGATGCCGTCAAACAGCACGCGGGTGCCCGCCAGCGTATTGGCGACCAGGCCGTTACTGTCGAGGCGCAGGCCGGCCAGGGCGGCGGGGCCCAGGTTCTGGCCGAAGAAGGTGAGTAGCTGGCCGGGGGAGATGCCGCCCTGCTCGGTCACCGGGCGGAAGCTGGCGGCGTTGGCCACGCCGGCGATGGAGATCTGCGGGGCGGGCGGGGCGACGGGGGGCGAGAGCGTCACGGTGGCGGTGGCGGCGCGTTGGGGATCGGCTACGCTCACGGCGCGGACCGTCACGGTGGCGGGGGCAGCGATAACGGCAGGGGCACGGTAGAGGCCAGCGGCCGAGATTTCGCCCGTGGCCGGGGAGAGCGACCAGGTGACGGCGGTGTTGGCCGCACCCTGGACGGTAGCGGTGAACTGTTGGGTCTGCCCGGCGAACAGGGTGATGGCGGTGGGAGCGATGGCGACCTGCACGCGCGGGGTCAGGGTGATGACCGCCTCGCCGAACTTGGTGCCGTCGGCCACCGAGACGGCGGAGACGGTCACGACCGAGGCGACGGTCAGGCTGGCAGGGGCGGTGTAGAGGCCGGTGGCGGAGATGGCGCCCAACGCGGGGAAGACGCTCCAGCGCACGGCGGGATCACTCGCATGGAACACTTCGGCGGTGAACTGCTGGGTGTCGCCGGGGCCGAGCGTGACGGCGGCCGGGGCAACCTGCACGGTGAGTTCGGACCAGCGGACGAGGAAGCCGTCGGTGGTGCCGCCGAGCCGGGTGGCCGGCGCACCGGAGGTAGCCGGCAGGTTGGCCGAATCCGTGGAGCCGGCGCCCCAGAGCCGGCCGGCGCCGTCGATGGCGATGCTGTGCAGCGCCTCGTTGCCGGCGCCGCCGAAATGGGTGGAAAACAGGAGTACGGCGCCCCCGAAGTTCAGCTTGGCGAGGAAGCCGTCGAAGCCGCCGGTGAGGGCGGTGGAGCGGATGGGACCGTCGTTGCGGAGCGGGAAGTTCGGCGAATTGGTCTGGCCGCCGACGTAGGCTTCGCCCTGCCGGTTGACGGCGATGGCGAGGCCGTTATCGTCGTTGTTGCCGCCAAGATAGGTGCTGTAGAAGAGATTGGAGCCCTGCGCATTCAGCTTCGCGACAAAGGCTTCGGGGACCAGGCCGGGCAGGCGCTGGAAGGCCTGAGCGGTGAGCGGGAGCTGCTCGGAGGAGGTCTGGCCCGTGATGTAGGCGTTGCCGGAGGCGTCGACGGCGACGGCGTTGGCGGCGTCCGGGCCTTCCCCGCCATAGTAGGTGGAGTAGGCGAGGCCGCTGCCGTCCGGGCGGACGCGGGCAAGGAAGGCATCGGCGGGGCCGCGGCGGGTGGTTTGCAGGGCGCCGTCGGTGACCGGGAAGTTTTCCGAACGGCTTTCGCCGGCGACGAAGGCGGCGCCGGCCGCATCGACCACGATGGCGTTGGCGGTGTCGAAGGCGAAGCCGCCGAGCAGGAGCGAGTAGACGATGGCCGTGCCGGTGGCGTTGAACTTGGTGACGAAGGCGTCGCCGCCGCCGCGGGCGGGTAGAGTGGAGCGGCTGGTATTGGGGAAGTCGGTCGAGTCGGTCCGGCCCGCGACGTAGACGGCCCCGGTGGGGTCGACGGCGATGCCGCGGATGAGGTCGTTCAAGGAGCCGCCGAGGAAGGAGGACCAGGCCAGGGAGTTGCCGGCGGGGTTGAGGCGGAAGACGACGCCGTCGATGACCCCGCTGCCGCCGCCGAGCGAGCGCTGCGGGGCGTCCGCGGAGACGGGGAAGTTGGTGGAGGCGGTTGAGCCGGCGCCGTAGACACTGCCGGCGGCGTCAACGGCGATGGCGAGTCCGGTATCGACGCTCTGGCCGCCGAGGTAGGTGGCCCAGAGGATGGCGGTACCGGCGGGATTGAGTTTGGTGACGACGATGTCCTGCGATCCGGCGGGCTGGCTGGCGGCGGCGCCCGGGTAGTCGGTGGAGAGCGTGGAGCCGATGACGTAGGAGTTGCCGGCGGGGTCGGCGGCGACGGCGCGGGCGTCATCGGCGAGGCTGCCGCCGAGGT
Organism: Acidobacteriaceae bacterium; assembly: GCA_020247055.1. Taxonomy (GTDB): domain Bacteria; phylum Acidobacteriota; class Terriglobia; order Bryobacterales; family Bryobacteraceae. The sequence goes on from JADCJL010000219.1 coordinate 18,087, forward strand.
AGGTGGCGTAGCTGAGGACGGGATCGATGAGGAGGGGTTGGGAGCGGTCGTAGGCGCCGAGGGTAAAGCCGAAGCGGCCGGATCCGCGGGGGGTATAGGCGACGGGTACGGGGGTCTGGCCCTGGAAGGCGACGGGCCGTTTCCAGGTGAAGCCGCCGGGCAGTTGGAGGTCGCCGGCGGGCGAAAGGGTGGCGCCGGGGAGGGAGAACAGGAGGCGGGCGGGGTCGGCGTGGGGGGCCAGTTCGAGGTCGAATTCGAGGGCGCCGGCGCGGCTGTGGTAGACGAGGTCGATACCGGGGTAGAGTTGGCGGGCGCGGGCAGTGGAGTAGGCGGGGAGATTGGTCCGCCAGGCGGTGCGGTCGCGGCCGCGGAGATCGTGGAGGCGGGTGGGGGTGAGGGTTTCGCCGTCGAGGCGGGCGGCGGGGCGGGCGCCGGGCCAGCGGAGGGTACTGGCGGCGTGGGGGGCGCGGAGTGCGAGCTGTTGGGCGGTGAGTTGGAGCGTGAAGCGGGGGCCGCGGGCGAGGAACTCGCCCGGCTGGCGGGCAGGTTCGAGCAGAACCGGGAGGGGAGCGGCGAAACCCGCCCCGGTGGCGAGACACAGGAAGAGCAAGCGGGACAGATTGACGGACATAGCCTTCATCGTAGCTCTTCAGTATACTTTTCGAGGGTTCTATGCAACGTCGAAACTTTCTTCTTTCTTCTCTTGGCGCCGGCGGCGCCGCGCTGGCGCAGAAGCGGGACTGGTCGCAGCCGGGCCGGTATCCGGATCCGGATCTGGTCTCGCTCGACAAGCGGTTTGACAAGTATCGCCTGGGGAACACGCCGATCCGGCGGCTGTACACAGGCTGTTTGTGGGCCGAGGGGCCGGCCTGGAACGGGGTGGGCCGCTATCTGCTCTGGAGCGACATTCCGAACAACGTGCAGATGCGGTGGCTTGAGGAGAACGGGGCGGTATCAACGTTCCGGCAGCCGGTGGGCTACTCGAACGGGAACACGTTTGATTTCGAAGGGCGGCAGATCTCCTGCGAGCACGGCAATCGGCGCGTGACGCGGTATGAGTATAACGGCACGGTGACGGTGCTGGCCGATAAGTACAACGGCAAGATGCTGAACGCGCCGAACGACGCCGTGGTGCATCCCAACGACGGGAGCATCTGGTTTACCGATCCCGGCTACGGTTCGCTGATGAACTACGAGGGGAACAAAGGGGAGCTGCTGCTGAAGGAGGCCGTCTACCGGGTTGATGCCAAAACCGGGCAGGTGACCATGCTGACGGACGAGATTTTCAAGCCGAACGGGATCTGTTTTTCACCGGACTACAAGAAGCTGTACGTGGCCGACACCGGGGCGACGCACTATCCGCAGGCGCCGCGGGTGATCAAGGTATGGGACATTGTCGATGGCAAGCGGCTGGCCAACGGGCGGACGTTCTGTGCGATGAAGCTCGACGGGGTGGGCGACGGGTTGGCCGACGGGATCCGCTGCGACACGGACGGCAACATCTGGGCGAGCGCCGGGTGGGTGGGCGATGGCTACGACGGGGTGCACGTGTTTGCTCCGGATGGTCAGCGGATCGGCCAGATCAAGCTGCCCGAGATCTGCTCGAACGTCTGTTTCGGCGGGGCCAAGCGGAACAAGCTGTTTATGACGGGGAGCCAGAGCCTTTACATGGTGTATGTCGAGGCACAGGGGGCGCACATCAGTTAGCGGTTTTCTCCGGGTAGGTGACGGATTCAAGGAAGAGGCCGCTGGCGGGGGCGGTCCAGGCGGCGACGTCAAGATCGGGTGTGCCGCGACCCTGCAGGAGTTGTTCGAACTGCTGCAGGGTCACCTCGCCGGCGCCGATTTTGACGAGGACGCCGACGATGCGGCGGACCATGCGCCAGAGGAAGTGGGAGGCTTCAAGTCGGATGGAGAGCAGGTGGTCCTGTTCGTCGGCTTCGGCGGCGTGGAGGACGACGAGGGTCGATTCGTGAGGCCGGGAGGGGTCTTTTGCGGCGAAGCGGACGAAGTCGTGTTTGCCGGGGAGGAGTTGGGCGGCGTGCTGGATGGCAGCGAGGTTGAGGGGGTCTTTGATCCACCAGACGTGCCGTTTGAGGAAGGCGGATTTGCGGGTGGCGATTTGGTAGATGTAGGAGCGGGCGAGGGCATCGTGCCGGGCGTGGAAGCGGGGGTGGGCGTCTTCGATGTTGAGGATGGCGATATCGGAGGGGAGTCGATCGTTCCAGTCGCGTTGGAGTTTGGCGGGGTGGGGGAAGGAGGAGCGGCGGTCGTTGGGGTGGAGTTTGACGTGCATCACCTGGCCGAGGGCGTGGACGCCGGAGTCGGTTCGTCCGGCGCCCATCAGTTCGACGGGGGCGCCGAGCGAGGGTTCGATGACTTCGCGGAGGGCGCCCATGACGGAGCGGGCGTTGCGCTGTTCCTGCCAGCCGTGGTAGCGGGTGCCGTCAAATTCGAGAGTTACTTTCCAGGTTTTCATGGGTTCATCAGGAGCTGGTGGGGGCCAACTCTTGATGATAGACTTTGGGGCGCTTGCAGCGGGCGAGGCCGGAGAGCATCGCGTCGCCGATGCGTTCGAGGGGTAGCGTTTCGCAGGCGGCGCCGGCTTGGATGGCGGCGAGGGGCATGCCGTAGACGACGGCGGTATTTTCATCCTGGGCGATACACCAGGAGCCGGCGTCGCGCATTTGTTTGAGGCCGGCGGCGCCGTCCGAGCCCATGCCGGTCAGGATGACGCCGAGGGCCTGATGGCCGGCGACGGCGGCGACGGAGCGGAACAGGACGTCGACGGCCGGGCGCTGGTAGTGGACCGGAGGGCCCTGGCGAAGGCGGACGCGGTATTCGCTCCCGACGCGGACAAGGACGAGGTGAAAGCCACCGGGGGCGATGAGCACCTGGCCGTCAGCGACGAGGTCCCCGTCTTCGGCCTCTTTCACTGACTGGGGGCAGAACTGGTTGAGCCGCTCGGCGAAGCTTTTCGAGAAGACCGGCGGGATGTGCTGAACGACGACCATGCCGGGGATGTCGGCGGGCATCTGTTGCAGAAGGACTTCGATGGCCTGGGTGCCGCCGGTCGAGGCGCCGACGGCGAACAGGCGGGTACTGGGCGCCCCAGCGACGACGGTTTTGGCCAGGGCTGCCGGAGGGGTGGCGATGGGGGCGCGGTAGCGAGCCCCGGCCGCCCCCCGCACCTTGAGCAGGAGTTGCTGTCGGAAGGCGGGGATATCCCGCGCCCCGGCCGGTTTGACGAGAGCCTCGACCGCGCCGAGGCGCAGGGCCTCGACGACGGCGAGCGAACCGCTCTGGCATAACGTGCTGACGACGATGACGGGCATCGGTAGTTTCGCCATCAGTTTGCCGAGAAAGGTGATTCCGTCCATGCGAGGCATCTCGATGTCCAGGGTGAGCAGATCCGGGCGGAGAGCGACAATCAGGTCCCTGGCTTCGTAGGGATCGGCCGCCGTTCCGACAACTTCTATGTTCGGGTCACTGGACAGGGTGTCGGTCAGAAGACGCCGCATGTTTTGCGAATCGTCGCACACCAACACCCGGATGCGTTTGTTTGCCATGAGCTGTGTTCCTTTCCCGGTACGTGGAAACCCGGGGGCGGTCGTTAGGGAGCGGTTGTTAGGGGGCGGTCGTTAGGCGGCGGAGTTCAGACGGTCCCAGCTGAGAGCCAAAACCATCTTTCCGTTGTCGAGTTCGAGCGACCGGTGCAGGGTAGCCACCTGGGAGGGCAGTTCCGCTGCCGCCGCCAGAATCTCGGGCTTGGACAGGTCAAACAACTCCTCGGATTCGTGCTTGCTCAGAAAAGAGCCGCACACCATGTTGCCCAACTCATTGACCACCTCATTCACCTGTTGTTCGGTGGGCACTTCGCCCATCGGCAGGCCGAGAAAGTTGGCCGTGAGCGCCTCGGCCGTCTCCCGGGGCATGCTCATGTGCAGCATCCCGGAACTGGCGCCTTGAAACTCAACCTTCACCGTAAGCGGTTTATCCGCCGGTTCCGCCGGAAGATTTCCGTTCATCACGTCGGTAAAAAACATCATGCCCAGCACTTCACTGGCGGCATCGACCAGATCAACATCAGCACAACGCGGCAGCATAGTCCCTCCCAAGAATCTGTTCTACTTTCAGCCGGATCATTTCCGGCGCGCACGGCTTACTGATGTAACCCCGCGCTCCTAACTCGCGCAGGCGCAACACGCGCGTTTTGGTGGCGTCGGTGGAAATCACCAGCACCGGCACCTCCCGCAGACGCTCATCCTGCTGGAGCTGCGTAACGAACTCTTCGCCGTTCATCACCGGCATGTTGATGTCGGTAAACACCAGATCCAAACCCGCACCCTGCAAGTGCTCCCGCTCGAGAACCGCGATGCCTTCCTTGCCATCGCCTGCTTCAAAGACCGCACTCAGAGCCAGGCCGGACATCTGGAGTGTTCGCCGGATGTAGAGCCGCATCGCCGGCGCGTCATCGACAATTAAAACTCGAAGTGCCATTTCCTATCTCCCATTTCTTTCTCCTCGGATAGATTGATCGTTTCTTGAAGGAATTTGTCCAAAAAACCTTCCCGCTAGACGGCGATCGAACCCGGTTCGGTCGACGTCACCCAGAACTCCCCGGTGCCGAGCGTCAGACCAAGCGTCCGGCCCTGACCGCCGCCAACCGCCTCGCCCTCAAGCATCAGCCCATGCCGCCACAACAGCTTCCGGATCGCCAGATAGTTCTGTTTGCCAACCCCCGTGCCGTCGCCCGGGGGCGGCACCCCCGGTCCGCCAAACCGCTGCCCGCCGATGATGGCCGCCCCGCCCGCAATGCGGATCAGCGACCGCTTCGGGTCGCCGCCGAGCCGCGTGATCTTGCTCACGAGCAGTTGCAGACCCGTATCGGCAAACATGGCCGGATGCGACTCGGCCAATTCCCGGTCCATCGAAGAGTCGGGCAGCTGAAAATGCAGCAACCCGCCCACTCCGGAGTTCCGGTCGTACGCCGCCACGCCAATGCACGACCCCAGCGCATAAGTAACCAGATAGCTGTCCCGATCTCTGCTCGTGCGGCACTCAGAGACCCCAATTACAATCGCAGTTTTTCCCTTAGGTACCATACTTAACTCCTCTCAACCTCTGCCCCGGGACGGCCGGCGGCCAGCCGGTATACCGAGGGTTGTACATACTCCAGTTTGACATCCAGGCCATTCAGGCTCTCGGCGTGACCAACAAACAGGTAACCGCCGGGCTCGAGCCGTGTGCGCATCTGGTTAACCACCAGAGCGCGCGTATCGGCATTGAAGTAAATCATCACATTGCGGCAGAAGATGGCGGGAAACGGTCCCATCATCGGCAGTGCTTCAATCAGGTTCAACCGGCGGAACTCCACCATCCGCATCAGCTCCGGCCGGACCCGGTAGTAACCCTGCCACTTACCCTCGCCACGAAGGAAGTAACGGCGGCGCCACGCCTCCGGCACCGGCGCCAGCCGCTGTTCGGCATAGACGCCGCGCCGGGCCTGGTCAAGCACGGCATGCGAGATATCGGTGGCGAGAATCCGCACCTGACGGTAGGCCGCTTCGCCGAGCGCCTCGACGGCGTGCATGGCCAGGGTGTAAGGCTCCTCGCCCGACGAACTCGCCGCACACCAGACGGGCAGTTCGGCCCGGTGACGCAGCGGCAGAAGCACCTGCTCCTGCCAGAAGCCAAAGTGGTTGGCCTCGCGCAGAAAGTTGGTGTGGTTCGTCGTCAGGCAGTCGATGAACTCGAGCATCGCCGGACCATCCGGATCCCGCTTGACATGCTCCATGTACTTACCGAAGGAGGTAAAACCGCCCCGCCGCATCGGCTCGGCCAGACGCAGGGTGACCAGCGCTTCCTTGCCCGGTCGCAGTTCGATGCCCAGCCGCTGCTGCACGAGCAGACAGATTTCTCGGAACTCGGCGTCGGGAATACCGGGCGGGGTGCGCAGCTCCGCCAGCGCGGCCTCAGGCAGCGGCATCGAGACCCTCCTGCGATAAGAGTCCATCGAGGTCGAGGATTAAACCCACGCACCCGTCGCCGAGAATGGCGGCGCCCGACACACCCGGCACGGCGTTGAAGTACTCTCCGAGGCTTTTGATGACGACCTCCTGTTTGCCGAGCAGCTCATCGACCAGCAGACAGTAGCGCCGGCCCTCGAGCTCGATCGAGATCAGAATGCCCGAGTACGGATCGGTCCGCTCCGGCACCCGGCCGAGGAGTTTGTACAAACGGAGCAGCGGAATCACCCGGTCGCGCAGCATGACGACCTCCTGGGTCCCATTAACCCGGTAGATGGAGTCGGCCTCGGGCCGGAAGATCTCCTGCACACAGTGCAGCGGCAGGATGTAGCGTTCGCCCGATACCCGGATCGTCAGGCCGTCAATGATGGCTAGCGTCAGGGGAAACCGTAACAGGAACGTGGTGCCAATCCCGGGCTCGGAGCGGATTTCGATTCGGCCGCGCAGCTTATGAATCTGTTTTTTGACAACGTCCATCCCGACGCCCCGCCCGCTGACGTCCGAGATCTGATCGGCGGTCGAAAAACCCGGCTCAAAGATCAGTTCGAGAATTTTGTCGACCGGCAGATTGGCGTCAGCCGGGATCAGTCCGCGTTCGATCGCTTTTTTCAAGATCTTCGCGCGGTTCAATCCCCGGCCATCGTCAGAGATCTCAATCAGCACATTGCCGGACTGGTGCGAGGCCGCCAACCGCACCTTTCCCGTGCTGGACTTGCCCGTCTGCTCCCGCTCGCCCGGGGCCTCGAGGCCATGGTCGACCGAGTTGCGGATCATGTGCATCAGCGGATCGGCCAGCTGCTCGACAATCGAACGGTCCAGTTCGGAATCCTCGCCCACCAGTTCGAGTTCGGCCTGTTTGCCCGACTTTTTCACGAGATCGCGGAAAGCCCGCTGCATCCGCTGGAACGTCTGGCGGATCGGCACCACGCGCAGCGACATGGCCGTCTTCTGGAGGTCGGTCGTAATCCGGCCCAACTGCGCCAGGTTGCGGCCCAGGCGCGGATCGCCGAACTGCGTAAGCGAGGGATCCTGCTGTACGAGCGACTGGGCGATGACGAGCTCACCCACCATGTCGACGAGAAAGTCCAGCTTCGAGGTGTCTACCTTTACCTGCGCACTGCTCGTATCGGTCGACCGGCGCCGGGCCGCCGCCGGGTCCGAGTCGGCGGTCTCGACGGCGGCCGGCACCATGGACGGGGCCGGGGGCGCAGTCTTAGGCGGGGCGGCGAACGTCGCCATGGGCGGGGCGGCGGGCGCGACGTTGGACGGGGCAGCGGGCGCGACGTTGGACGGCGCGGCGGGGACGGGAGCGGCAGCGGACACAACCGGGACCGGATCCTCGTCGGGCGGCATCATCTGATTGCGCAGCCGTTCGAGCAGAGCCGTGTTGTCGGGCAGCGCAACCCCCTCATCACCGGTATCCTCAGCCAGCAGATTGACGATCGCGCCCAGCCGGTCCGCGCAGGCCAGCACCACATCGACGAGCGCCGGCGTGGCCGGCAGCGCGCCATTGCGCACCAGATCGAGCAGCGTTTCCACTTCGTGCGCCAGATCGCGGGTCGAGGTCAGATTGAAGATCCCGGCCAGACCCTTAATCGTATGGAAGCTGCGGAAGATGGCATGAATCGGCTCGGGATTCTGCGGGGCCTGCTCAAGGCGCAGCAGCTCCACCTCGATCATCTCCAGATGCTCGCGCGCCTCACTGATGAAATCGCCGATCATGGACCGGTCCTGGAAGATCTCGGCCGGGCCGCCCGCGGCAACCCGCTGCTGCGACAGCCGCGCGGCGAGCTCGGTGTCCGCGTTCAGTTGCAGCAGTTCGATCTGTTGTTCGAGAAAGGCGCCGAAATTTGGTCCGGGCGCGGCGATCTGCGCGGCCAGAAGTTCAGCGCAAGCAGCCGTCTCCGGCATCCCGAGTGCCTGTGCGGCCGGGGCAATGTTCGCGCACAGGCCGGCCAGCGTGGCCATGCGCCCTCCTCCCGGGATGCCTTCCTCAGGCGAGAAGGCGAGCGTTTCAACGATGAGAGAGTCAATCCAAGTAAGAAGATCAGCTTCTACAGACACGGGCACTCCTAGCGTAATTTGACGGGTTGCTTCGGGACAGAACCGGGGCGTTCGGCCAACGGTAGAAAGAGGGCAGCCAAGCGGCTGAGACCGCGGCGGATCCGGTCAGCACCTAAACCAGCTGCCGCAGATCGGCCTGCGAAATCACGCAATCGAGATCGAGCAGAATCTTCACTTTGCCGCGAATCTTCGCCACACCCAGCACATAGTTGGCCGAGATCAGACCGTGGCTGAAGGTTTCGGTCTTTTCAATGTCGGCGCTCTGCACCGGCATGACTTCACTTACGCCATCCACAATCACCCCGATCAGATAGACGCTCTTCGCCATCTCGGGCTGGACCACGATAATGCAGGTCCGTTCGTCGTACTCAGCGGCCGGCACCCCAAGCTTCGACCGAAGATCGATGACCGGCACGACCTTGCCCCGCAGATTGATCACTCCCCGCACGTGTTCGGGCGTATGGGGCACCGGGGTCACCTCCAGCATCCCGATAATCTCCTTGACCTTCGATACCGGCACGGCGAACTCCTCTTTGCCGAGACTAAAGATCAGGTGCTTGCTCGCGGCCTGCCCGGCGACCACCGCGGCAGGCGGCAATCCCCCGCGAGTCTCTCCGTATGGCGCTGCGGTGGGAGCGGTCATTGTGTTCATATCAGCCTCACAAATATTTGGTCGGGCATCCTACGCCCTACTTCCCCCATATCGGCCACGCCGCCGGTATCTGAGAAAAAAATTTGCGCGGAATTCCTCCTAAAGCCAGCCCGTTCCCCTCCGATATGCCTCCTAGCGGCGGGTAAGCCTTCTTCCCGTTGCGATTCGCTGGGAACCGCTCCGGCCATCCGGAAGCGGGGGAATTCAATCCGATGCCGTCACCTGAAAACCTCTTCGTCAGCGAACCACCGCCGGAGTCTGTTCTCGTCTCCGCGGGACTGGTATCCGGGCGCTGTCCCCAGCGGCTCGCCCGGTCCGGAGACTTGCGGCCGGGTTGTCGGCCCTTTGCCCCGGCGCAATTTTCGCAGCTCACCGGCCGTCGAACCACCCCCATGGCGGCAACCTTTCTGCCCGCCCACCGCCCGGCGGCCAGCCTCTTGCAGTTTACGCATCAACCGGAATAGGTCGCGGCTTATTCCATCTAAGTTCATCAGGAGAATTTTGCATGTCCTCATGGTCCGCAGGAAAACGTCTGTCCATTACGACCACCCTTGTCGTCGGCCTCTCTGTCGTTCTCGGCATCACGGCCGTCTGGGTCACTCATTATTTGGGTACTCAACTGGAAGGTGCTCTCCACCAGGTCGCCCGGCAGCAGATGCTCGCCGGCAGTCTCGCCAGCCATCTCGGCGAAATCGAATCGCTCGAGCGGCAGATGGGCAATGCCGCCGGCCGGCAGCAAAAGGCCGCCGTCGCCGCGCTTGACCAGAGCATGACCACCGCCGAGCAGGAGTTGCGCAAAGCGCTCGCCCAGTTGAAGGGACTCACCACCGGTGCTACCCAGCAGGAGATTCAGGCCATCGCCGGGCAGCTCGACAGTTGGAGTGAACTGCACGCCAAAGCGGCAACGGCCATCAGCCAGGGCCGCCGGGACCAGGCCGCCTCCCTCATCAGCGGCAAAATCCTGCCCCTGCTGAGCCAGACCAACGAGCGCTCCCGCCGCCTCATCCAGCTCGAGGCCGAACAGCTCGCCGCCGCCCAGGATCAGGCACAATCGATCTACACCGCCAGTTTCTTCAGCATTGCCATTCTTGGAGTTCTGGGCGTGCTGGTCGGCATCGCCGCCGTCCTCAGCGTCCGCAAAATCCAGATCATCCTCCGCCAATCGGTTGCCGACCTGAACGAAAACGCCCGCCGCCTGGCCAACACCGCCGGCCGCGTCTCGGCCTCCAGCCAATCGGTCTCCCACGCCGCCAGCCAGCAGGCCGCCTCGCTCGAAGAGACCTCCGCCTCCACCGAGCAGATCCACTCGATGACCAAGCAAAACGCTGAAAACGCCGAATCGGCCACCCGCAAAACCAACGAAGCCTCGGCCACCATTCACGAAGCCAATCAGGCCCTCGCTCAGATGGTCAACTCGATGAACGAGATCACCACCTCGTCCAACAAGATCTCGAAGATCATCAAAGTCATCGACGACATCGCCTTCCAGACCAACATCCTCGCCCTCAACGCCGCCGTCGAAGCTGCCCGCGCCGGCGAGGCCGGCATGGGCTTTGCCGTCGTCGCCGACGAGGTCCGCAACCTCGCCCAGCGCTCCGCCCAGGCCGCCCGCGACACCACCCAGCTCATCGAAGAGTCCATCACCCGCGCCGCCGAAGGCAAAGACAAACTCGACGAAGTCGCCCGCGCCATCACCGTCCTTACCAACAGCTCCCTCGAAGCCAAGAGCCTCGTCGAAGACGTCTTCTCCGGCAGCCAGGAACAGGCCCGCGGCATCGCCCAGATCTCCCGCGCCGTCCTCCAAATGGAACAGCTCACCCAGCAGCTCGCCGCCACCGCCGAGGAAAGCGCCGCCGCCGGCCAGGGTCTCTCCACCCAGGCCCGCCGCGTCGACGAGATCGTCATCGATCTGCAAAAAATCTTCGGCGTCAACCAGGCAGCCCCGGCCGGCGAAATTAAAACCTTCCGCCCCGGAACCGCCAAACCCGCCCCGGCCAGCACCCCGGCCAGCACCCCGGCCAGCGCCCCGAAGCCAACCCATACCCCCAGCCTCAAAGCTCTCAGCAAGGCTACGGAAACCGCCGTCACCCCGGCGCCGGCTCACAACCCGGCCCCCATGTCCTCCCCCACCATGGCCGGCTTCACCGCCCAATTCGATAAGCCCGCCAGCTTCCAGGGCTCCGGCGCCGGCCGCGACCTCAACCCCGAGTCCGTCCTGCCGCTCGACGACGACGACTTCAAACCCTTCTAATCCAACGCGGACAACCGACTCGCTCCGCCCGGCTGCCAACCCGCAGCCGGGCTCTTGTTTTCTGTATAATCATACAGGGCACTGAATAATCATTCAGTGCCCTTCTTTGTTCCTGTCACCCGGAGACCCTGACCCCCCACATGCCCCTTACCAGCCCCCACCTGCGTAGCGACCTCGACCTCTCTCCCCCCGAACTCCTCCGCCTCCTCGACCTCGCCGCCCGCCTCAAACGCAACCCCGCCGCCTTCGCCAACTCCCTCGCCGGACGCTACCTCAGCCTCCTGTTCGAAAAACCCTCCCTCCGCACCCGCTTCACCTTCGACCTCGCCATCCAGCAGCTCGGCGGCGGCGCCGTCACCCAGATCGGCCCCATCGGCGACCGCGAACCCCTCGCCGATATCGCCCGCAACCTCGACCGCTGGACCAGCGCCATCGTCGCCCGCGTCTTCTCCCAGGACACGATCGAAGAGCTCGCCCGCTGGTCCCGCGTACCCGTCATCAACGCCCTCAGCGATCTCTACCACCCCTGCCAGATCCTCGCCGACCTCCAGACCATCCACGAACGCTTCGGCCGCTGGCAGGGCCTCAAACTCGCCTACATCGGCGACGGCAACAACATCGCCCACTCCCTGCTCCTCAACGCCGGCCGCCTCGGCATCCACGTCGCCATCGCCTGCCCCGCCACCCACGCCCCCCTGCCCGCCATCACCGCCGCCGCCGAAGCCGCCGGCGTCCACTTCACCA
>JADCJL010000022.1 GCA_020247055.1 Acidobacteriaceae bacterium
AGTTCCCGGTCGGCGGCCTGCCGGTTCAGGCGGCGGACGCGGAGGGCGGAGCGGAAGGGGTCGTCCCGGCGGAAGCGCCAGAGAGGAATAGAAAGGGTGGAGCGCCAGACGGGAGCGTAGTAAGGATTGAGAGAGGTGAAGGGGTTGGTGGTGGAGATGCGGTTGTTTTCGACGGTGTTCTCGAACGTGGCGCCAAACCAGGGGAGACGCTGGCGGAGCGTGGTGGCCTGGGTGGAGAGGCGTTCGTCGAGGCGGCCATTGACCCCTTGGAGAATGGAGGTGGCGGGCGTAGCGGCGTTGCGCTGGGCGAGGCGGAAACCGAGGACAGGATCAAAGGCGCCCTGGGCGGCCCGGACAGCGGCGGCGGCCGCCTGCGGGGCGGTGCGCTCGGCCACGAGTTCGGGGTTCTGCCGGAGGGCGAGGGCGATGGCATCGCCGAGGGCGAGCGGTTCGGCGGCGAAGGCGAGAAGGAGGATGCAGGTCATGAGCGGGCCTCGGGAAGGGGGAGCGGGTGGCGGGTGAGCGAGAGCAGATAGTCGTGGAGGAGAGTGATTTTGGGATCGTGCGCATCACAGAAGCCGATGAGCACCTCGGTGAGGCAGCCATCGCTGGCGGTGGCGAGGGCTTGAGCTTGAATGGGAGGGAGGCCATCGGTTTCGAGGCGCTTGTAGTCGGCGGCGATTTGGGCGCGGCGGAGGGGAGCGATGCCGGGTTCAGCCACCAACATTTCGAGCAGCGAGCGGAGCGAGAGCGCCTCGCCGGTCTGGAGAGATTGGAGGTTGGCACGCAGGTAGGCGCGGGTGAAGCGGCCGGGGGAGCCATCGTCGGGCTCTTCCGAGAGGAGGGCGTCGATGCGGTTGAGCATCGTAGCGGCGACGAGGTCGAACAGGCCGAGGAGGAGCTCCTGCTTCGACTTAAAGTGATGCGTTAAGCCACCCTTGCTAACTTGCGCTTTCGCGGCGACTTGATTGAGAGTGAGGGCGCGGGCGCCTTGGGATTCGAGGACGGCGCGGGCGGCGTTGAGGATTTTGGCGCGGGAGAGTGCAGATTTGGAGGTCATACAAACCGACCGGTCGGTCTTTTTCAGGATACAGGCCGGCTGGTCGGTTTGTCAACCGTTTTTCCGCTAGGGGCGGGTGGCGTCGACCAGATAGTCGACCGTGATCTGTTCGTGGGAGGTGTGGGAGGTGACACTCCCACGACGAAAGACGAGGATCTGGGGAGACTCGTGGCGGACGCCGGTGCTGGCGGCCAACTGATTCGACAACTCTCTATTTTTCTGCACGATCACGGTGTAGAGGGGAACCGTTGGATGATCCGCCGCGAACTGCTTCACTCTCCGCTGGGCGGCCCAGCTGACGGGGCAGGTTTGGCTGTGTTTGAAGACGACGGCCATCTCCATTTCGAGCAGGTTGGCCGGGAGGGGCGGCGAGGAGTCCGCGTCACCGGCGGACTGAAAGAAGCGGTTGAAGAGACTCATGGATCTGATAGATTCCTAGGCAGTAAAGCGAATGTTTAAAACTCGAAGCGGCCAACCAGTTGGATAAAGCGGGCGGCCTTGGCCGAGGTGATGAGGCCGAAGCTGGGCGAGTTGAAGAACGCCTGGCCGGCCGGATTCACCTGGACGCTGAGACTGGTATTGGGCCCTTCAAAGTTCGTGTAGTTCAGGAAGTTGAAGGCTTCGCCGCGGAGTTCGAAGCGCATCCGATCCTTGATGGGGAAGGTGCGGGAGACGGCGAGGTCGATGTTGAACTCACCGATCTGGCGGAGGGTATTGCGGCCCAGGTTCCCGAGCGAAGCGGGGAGGACGAGGGTCCGGGTGGCGCCGGCGCCGGCGAAGAGGGGTCCGGCGGGGCGGAAGGGGAAGTTGGGGGAGGTGGGCGCGAGCAGGTAGCGGACGGCGAGGCCTTCGGGCGTCATGGCGGGGGCTTTGGCTTGTCCGTCGGTGCCGACGACGAAGGGGCGCTGCTGGTTGGCGCCGGGCCAGAGGTTGCTTTGCGAGATGGTATCGGGCAGACCGCTGCGGGCGATGAGAATGGGGCTGATGGTGAAGCCGCGCAGCCAGGCGGGGCCGGGGGTTTTGACCTGCAGGGAGCCGGCGAAGACGTGAGGGCGGTCGAAGTTGGAGCGGGCGCGGTCGAGATTGCGGAAGAAGGCGGGGAACTGGCCGCCGTCCACATCGTTGGGTTGGGAGAAGCTGAACAGGCCGGTCCCGTCGTCGATGGATTTCGAGAAGGTATAGGTAGCGTTCCAGCCGAAGGTCCGGGAGAACTGCTTGGCGGCCTTGAGTTGGAGCGAATGGTAGCTGGAGGTACCGGCGTGGACGAAGGAGTTCAGACCGCCGACGAGCGGCAGACGGCGGGCCTGCTGGTTGACGGCGGCGGTGCCGATGCGGGCGAGCTCTTCGCCGCGTTCGAAGGGGATGGGGTTGAACGGGAGGCTGAGCGGCAGGTTGTTGCCGCGGCTGCCGACGTAGCTGATATCGGCGACGGTGCCGCGGAGGACTTCGCGCTGGATGCCGAAGTTCCACTGGTAGCTGCGGGGCATGGGGTTGATCTGGCCGAACTGGGCGCCGGAGTTGAGGGGGTTGGTAAGGGTGGCGGTGCGTTCGACAAAGAAGGGATCGGCGAAGTTCTGCACGGCGAGCAGGGGCATGCCCTGGAAGAAGCGGAAGGGCTGGGGGACGCCGACGCCCAGGTCGGGGAAGGCCTGGGCGACGGTGAAGCCGGGGTAGGTGACAACGCCGCCGAGGTTTGAAAAGATCTGGCTGAAGAACGCCCCGGCGCCGGTGCGGATGACGGTTTTCGGGTCGAGCGAGTAGGCGAAGCCGACGCGGGGGGCGAAGTTGGTTTTCGCCGCCTGGAGGTTGAGCGAGCGGGTGGCGTTGACGCCGGCGACGAGGAGTTTGCCGGTGACGATATCGAGGCGGGAGTAGATGTCGTTCGACATGGTCATGGGCGATTCGTATTCGTAGCGGATGCCGAGGTTGAGGGTGAGGCGACGGGAGAGTTTCCAGTCGTCCTGGACGAACAGGCCGAGGTTGGTGTTGCGGCGGCCGGTGGGGGGTTGGGGGAGGTCGTAGTTGGCGGTGGCGATGAGGCCCTGGAGGAAGTCGCCGAGGGCGTGAATCGGGTTGCCGGGGTTGCGGTTGGCGGCGCTGAGTTCGCCGTTGAAGTTGTAGACGCCGGCGAAGTTGCCGCCGGGGTTGAAGACGTTGAACTGATTCTTGCGCAGTTGGAGGCCGGTTTTGAGGGTATGGGCGCCGGTGGTGCGGGTGAGGGCGAAGGATCCCTGGTAGTTGTTGTCAATCTGGCGCCGGTAGGTATTGGTATCGATGCCGAGGCCTCGCCAGCCGCTGATGCTCATGATGGGGGTGGCGGCGAAGGAAGATCGCTCGATGCCGAGGGTTTCGCGGACGTTGATGCCGAGG
The DNA here is from genome assembly GCA_020247055.1 of Acidobacteriaceae bacterium. GTDB lineage: Bacteria > Acidobacteriota > Terriglobia > Bryobacterales > Bryobacteraceae. Next base: position 3,431 of record JADCJL010000022.1, read on the forward strand.
CTGGGGGGATCGATTCGCGGGTTGTTGCGCTGGAAGCCGGCGAAGGCTTCGGTGATTATGCGGGGCGACCAGATGTGGGTCCAGGAGAGGGAGACCTGGTGGCCGGTGGTGAGGCTGTCGCCGACGCGGGAGTCGAGGGGGCCGGGGATGATGGGGCCGCTGGGGTTGGTGACTTTGAAGGTGGTGTAGCGGCCGGTGAGGCGGGCGGCGGCACCGATGGAGTGGTCGCCGCGGAGGGTGAACTGGTTATCGACGGTGGCGTTCGAGCCGGCGCTGAGGAAGTTGTTGAGGGTGCGGCCGTTGGCGGGGTCCGGGACGCCGGACTGGTTGGGGGTGGGCAGGAGGGCGAGGACCTTTTGGGCGGCGGGGTCGAGGCGGGAGGCGGGGATGCGGTTGTTGGGGAAGGGGGCGTTGGCGGAGGAGTCGAACAGGGAGATGGGGTTGGCGGCGAAGTCGCCGCGGCGGGCGGCTTCGGTGGGGATGGTGGACTGGCTGTTGTAGGGCGAGACGCGGCGGAGCCCTTCGTAGTTGAAGAAGAAGAAGCTGCGGTCGGTGCCGTTGTAGAGCTTGGGGAGGCGCACGGGGCCGCCGAGTTTGCCGCCGAACTGGTTGAAGCGGTCCGACTGGCGCTCCTGACCGCGGAGGTTGCGGAAGAAGTTATTGGCGTTGAGCTTTTCGTTGCGGAAGTATTCGTAGAGGCTGCCGTGGAACTGGTTGGTGCCGCTGTCGGAGACGACGCTGACGAAGCCTCCGGAGGTGCGTCCGTACTCGGCGGTGTAGCCGGAGGTGAGGACGCGGAATTCGCGGATGGCTTCCGTTGAGGGCATGCGGCCCACCCCGCCGGTCGAGCCGGAGACGACGCTGACGCCATCGACGGCGAATTCGGAGTTGAGCGTGCGGGAGCCGTTAATCGAAAGCTGCGAGGCGTTGATGCCGGTGGCGGCGCCGCCGCTTGAGACGCCGCCGACGAGGGTCAGCAGGTTCAGGATGTTGCGGTTCGGCATGGGCAGGTCCTTAACCTGCGAGGTGTTAATGACGGCACCCATCGCCGAGGTTTCGGCCTCCAGTTGACCGAGGCCTTCGCCGACGACGGTGATGGTTTCGGCGACATCGCCGAGGGTCAGCGTGACGTCGACGCGGGCGCGCTGCTTGAGTTGCAGGGTAAGGGAGGAGACTTCAGCCCGTTTGAAGCCCTTGGCTTCGACGCGTAGGGAATAGACTCCGGCGGGGAGCGCGGGGGCGGAGTAGGCGCCCGAATCACTCGTCTTTCCGTCAAAAACGACAGCGCCGCGCGCGGTGCTGAAGACCGTAACTTTGGCGCCGGCCACCACGGCGCCCGAAGAGTCGGTTACCGTGCCACTTAGGGCGCCGGTAACATCCTGGGCGGCAAGACGGAAGGCAAAACCTAGAGAAACCAGTAAAGAGACCCGAAGACGAGACATTGATCCGATTGTTGCGGATCCCGGGAGTTATCGCAAGGTGTTTTCGGAGTTCCGGGACGGGCGGCGGGTCAGGCCAACGCCTCAAGCTGGGCCGAGGTCTGCTCCCAATCGGCCATCGTCTTTTCCAACTCAGCGCGTTTCCCTTCGAGAATGCCCGAGACGCGCATCGCCTCCTCGGCGTTGACGTAGGGCCGGGCTTCGAGTTCGGCGATCTCCGTCTCGGTCCGGGCGATCGTCTCCTCCAACTGCTTGCAGCGATCCTCCATCTGCTTGAGCTTCATCGGGTTAACCCGCTTTTTGGCCTCGGCCGGGGGCGGCGCTACGGCAACCGGCGCGGGAGCCGCCAACTGTTCGGCCATCCGGGCTTCGAGCACTTCATCCTGGCCGGATTTCTTCCACAGATACTCTTCGTAGTTACCGGGATAGACGGTCAGACCGCCCCCCGCCACCTCGAACACCTTCGTGGCCAGCTTATCGATGAAGTAGCGGTCGTGGGAGACGAGGACGACCGTACCGGTGAAGGAGGCCAGCGATTCGAGCAGGACGTCCTTGGCCCGCATGTCGAGGTGGTTGGTGGGCTCGTCGAGGAGCATGAAGTTCGACGGGCGCAGTAGCATCTTCGCCAGGGCGTAACGGTTCCGCTCGCCGCCCGAGAGCACGCCGATGCGCTTGAAGACATCGTCCTCGCTGAACAGGAAGCAGCCGAGGAGGCTGCGGAGTTCGGTTTGGGTTTTGCCGCCGCCCACGCTCGAGATATCGTCGAGCAGGGTGGCGTTGACGTCGAGCTCCTTGTACTGGTCCTGGGCGAAGTAGTCGACGTCGACGTTATGGCCCAGGGTGTAGGTACCGCGGGTGAGCGGCTCGGCGCCGGAGAGGAGTTTAATCAGGGTGGACTTCCCTGCCCCGTTGTGGCCGACGAGAGCGATGCGGTCGCCGCGTTCGATGGTGAACGAGACGTCGGAGAAGACGGTCTTCGGCCCGTACACCTTGGCGATGCCGCGGCACTCGGCGACGACGCGGCCGCTGGCTTTGGGCTGGGGGAAGGAGAAGTGAATGGTCTTTTCTTCGGGCGGAATTTCGATGCGCTCGATCTTTTCGAGCTCCTTGATGCGGCTTTGCACCTGCTTAGCCTTGGTAGCCTGGGCGCGGAACCGGTTGATGAAGGCTTCGAGGGCGTCGATGCGCTCCTTCTGATTCCGATAGGCGGCTTCGAGCTGTTCCCGGCGTTCGGTCTTCTGCTGGAGATACTTTTCGTAGTTCCCGCTGTAGAAATGCATCCCTTTGTTCCAGATTTCGACGATTTTCTTGACGGTGACGTCGAGAAAGTAGCGATCGTGCGAGATCATGACAAAGGCGTAGGGGTAGTTCTGCAGATAGTGCTCGAGCCAGTCGCGGGCTTCGATATCGAGGTGGTTGG
>JADCJL010000220.1 GCA_020247055.1 Acidobacteriaceae bacterium
ATCCGCTGGATCGCCGCCCTCGGATCCCAAAGCTACGGCAACCCCGTCGTCGCCGATGGCGTCGTCCTCGTCGGAACCAACAACGAAGGCCTCCGCGATCCCAAACAACCCGGCGACCGCGGTGTGCTCATGGCCTTCCGCGAGTCCGACGGCGAATTCCTCTGGCAGATCACCCACGACAAACTCGCCGCCGGACGCGTCAACGACTGGCCCTACCAGGGCGTCTGCTCCTCCCCGCTCGTTGAAAACGGCGTTGTCTACTACGTCTCCAACCGCAGCGAACTCATCGCCGCCGACCTCAAAGGCATGGCCAACGGCAACGACGGCGTCAAGGACGAAAAGTTCACCGGACCCAAAGACGGCGACATCCTCTGGCGCTACGACATGATGGAGGAACTCGGCAACGGCCCCCACAACATGTCCAACTCCTCGCCCGTCATCGTCGGCGATCTCGTCATCATTTCCACCTCCAACGGCCAGGACGAAAGCCACGTCAACGTCCCCTCCCCCAAAACTCCCGCCATCATCGCCGTCAACAAAAAGACCGGCAAACTCGTCTGGGAAGACAACTCGGTCGGCGACAAGATCCTCCACGGCCAGTGGTCGAGCGCCGGCGTCGGCGTCATCGGCGGCGTTAACCAGGCCGTCATCGGCCAGGGCGATGGCTGGCTCCGCGGCTATGAAGCTGCAACCGGCAAGAAACTCTGGGAGTTCGACATGAACCCCAAAGACTCCGTCTGGCCCAAAACACGTAACGAGGTCATCTCCACCCCCATCATCGTCGACGGTATCATCTACATCGCCAACGGCCAGGACCCCGAACACGGCGAAGGCGTCGGCCACCTCTACGCCGTCGACGGCACCAAACGCGGCGACATCACCAAAACCGGCCTCCTCTGGCACTACGACAAAATCCGCCGTTCCATTTCCACCGGCGCCTATCACGACGGCCTGCTCTACTACGCCGACTTCAGCGGCTTCGTTCACTGCGTCGACGCCAAAACCGGCCAACAGGTCTGGGTCCACGACCTGCTCGCCGCCGTCTGGGGATCCCCCATTGTCATCGACGGAAAGCTCTACATCGGCGATGAAGACGGGGACCTCGTCGTCCTCAACGCCGGACGAGAAAAAAAGGTGCTCTTTGAAACCAACATGGGCAGCTCGATCTACTCCACCCCCACCCCCGCCAACGGCTCCATCTATGTCGTCAATCGCAACCAGCTAATCGCGATTGGTAAAAAGTAGCTCGCCGGCCGCTTCGCTGCCCCACTTCTGGCGGGCCTTCTCAAACGCGTTCAACCGCGCCTCGGAGGCCTGCGCGTCCCCTTCGATAAAACGCAGCCCCTCCAAAATCCACCCCGCCAACTCCGGCTGCGAAAGGCGGTAAAACACATGACGCCCGTCCCGCCGCTCCGTCACAATCCGGTTCGTCCGCAACACCGCCAGGTTCTGCGACGTTCGGGAATGGCTCACCCCCAATACGGCTTGCAGGGAATTGACATCTTTCTCTCCCGCCCCCAACTCCTCAATGATACGCACCCGGTCCGGATGCGCCAGCACGGAAAAAATCTTGGCCAGTTCTTTCGCGGCAATGTCTCGAAATGGCATGATTATCTTCATATATGCATATATTTGCATCTGATTGTCAATTGCCCTTGACTCACTCTCTAAACTTGCTATGCTAAAAAATGTGCAGACATGCAAATGTTTGCATCTATGAGGTGTATGCAGGCTTCATTTACCTCCGAGCAATCCACCATGCCGGTGCGGCGGGCCTTGCGAGCGGTTCTCCGGGAAGTGGATCCCTCGTCCCCGTGGATGGCCCCCTGCGCCGGCGACCACGAGACGATTACGGTCTTTGAGAAGAAACGCGGGCGCGTGCGCGTCCGGTTTGGCGGTGGCGGTGGCCGTGAGAAGTGGATCACCGTCGAAGCCCTCCTCGAAGTCTTGGGAGTGCCCAACGTCGCGGCAGAGGTCGACTGGCGCATCCCCATACCCATCGCTCCCCTCGAAGAGCTTCGCTTTAAAGAAACTCCCTACCAGCGCCTTCGCGCCCTCCTCGCCGGCGAAAGAACCACCCTGTGGGTGGCCGTCATCTATTCGGTTGTCATTGGCCTGCTTTCTCTGGTCGTTCCCATCGCCGTCCAGTCGCTGGTCAACACGGTTGCTTTCGGTTCTGTCCTCCAACCCATCGTCGTCCTCACCGTCTTCGTCTTTCTCGCCCTTGGGTTCGCCACCGTCCTCAACGCGCTCCGCTTCTATGTCATCGAACTCCTGCAGCGCAGCGTCTTCGCCCGTGTCTCGCAGGACTTTACCCACCGCCTCCTCCACGTCGAAGCCAAAGCCTTCGATCGCTACCACGGTCCTGAACTGGTTAACCGCTTCTTCGACGTGGTCACCGTCCAGAAGGCTGCCGCTACGCTGCTCATCGACGGCCTGACCATCCTCATGCAGACCGTCATCGGCATGGTGCTCGTGGCGCTCTACCACCCCCTGCTCCTCGCCTTCGACATCTTGTTGATCGTCGCCATGCTGTTCATTATCTTTGGCCTCGGCCGCGGGGCCGTCCCCACCGCCATCAAAGAGTCCAAGGCTAAGTTCGCCATGGAGGCTTGGCTCGAGCAGATCTCGGCCCATCTCATCGCTTTCAAATCTCCCGCCGGCGCCTCCTTCGCCGCCGAACAGTCCCTGCACCATCTCGAACACTATCTTGAATACCGCAAGAAGCACTTCTCCATCCTGCTCCGCCAGATTATCGGATCCTTTACCCTGCAGGCCCTGGCGAGCGCTATTCTCCTTGGTATCGGCGGCTACCTCGTCATCGACCGGCAACTCACCCTCGGCCAGCTCGTCGCCGCGGAACTCGTCGTCAGCCTCATGGTCAGCGGCTTTACCAAGTTCGGCAAACACCTCGAAACCTACTACGATCTCCTAGCCGGCCTCGACAAACTCGGGAACATCGTCGATCTGCCTCTCGAGCGCGAAGGCGGCGAAGCCCATATCCCCGGCGATGGCCCGGTCGGCTTGAATTTCCGCCAGATGCGCTACAAGCATCTTTCGGTAAGTAGTTTTCAACTGGCGCCCGGCGAACGCTTGGGTCTGATGGGCCACAATGGCAGCGGCAAGTCCACCCTCGCCGACCTCCTCTATGGACTCCGCGAACCCGATGCCGGCGTCATCACTATGAGCAACGCCGATCTCCGGGACGTCCCCCTTACCGAACTGCGCAGCCGCGTCTCCCTCGTCCGCGACATCGAAATCTTCCCCGGCACCCTCCTCGACAACCTGCGCATGGGCCTGGCCCTCTCCCACGAGGAAGCCCGCCACCTGCTCGACCGCGTCGGCCTCCTCGACGAGGTGCAACTCCTGCCCCAGGGCATGAATACCGAACTCCACCCGAGCGGCCGCCCTCTGTCCCGCGTCCAGGCCTGCCGCCTGATGATCGCCCGCGCCATCGCCACCCGGCCCCGCCTCCTCATCCTCGATGACGCCCTCGATCAGATCGACCGCGTCCAGGAGCGCGAAGAGATCTGTAACGTTCTCTTTGATCTCGCCGCTCCCTGGACGCTTATCTGCATCACCGAACGGCCAGACCTGCTCTCCCGCTGCAACCGCCTGGCCGTACTCGAAAACGGCGACCTCCGCGACTCCAATCTTCTTGAGGTGCATCGATGAGTCACCCGTCCCACTCTCTTCCCGCCTTCGCCGCCCTGCACGCCATTCAGGTCCCCCGCGCCAACCGCGTCCTTGCCCGCGTGCTCGTCGCCCTGATGATCGTCCTCGCCCTCGCCCTCACCATCACCCCCTGGCAGCAGAACATCCCCGGCTCCGGCCGCGTCGTCGCCTTCTCCCCGGAAGAGCGGCAGCAGAACATCGAAGCCCCCATCGACGGCCGCATCGCCCGCTGGCACGTCGTCGAAGGCTCCGATGTGAAGAAAGGCGATCCCATTGTCGACTTGACAGACAACGATCCCTCCCTGATTGAGCGCCTCACCCAGGAACTCGATCAGATGCGCCGCACCGAAGAGGCCGCCGTTCGCCGGGTCAAAACCATCGAAGACCGCATCCGCGCCCTCGAACTCACCCAGAAGACTGCCGTCTCCGCCGCCAAAGCCCGCGTCCAGATGTCGATCGATCGCATCGCCGCCGCCCAGCAGTCCCTTGAGGCGGCCAAAGCCGCTCTCGTCACCGCCCGGATGCAGCAGGAACGCCAGGCCGGCCTCGCCAAAAAAGGCCTCACCTCCACCCGCAACGTCGAACTCGCCGAACTCGATTACACCCAGAAGGTGGCCGATGTCGAACGAGCCACCGCCTCGCTCAACGCCGCCAAGAGTGAGAAACTGTCCCTCGACAGCGAACTCCTCCGTACCGACGCCGATGCCGGCTCCCGCATCGAAGAGGCCTGGGGCGCCCACGCCTCCGCCGAATCGGACGTCGCCAAAGCCCGCGCCGAAGTCACCAAGGTCGAAGTTCGCCTCGCCCGCCAGAACACCCAGCGCGTCATGGCCCCCGTCGACGGCAAAATCTTCCGCGTCGTCGCCCGGCAAAACGGGGAACTCCTCAAGGCCGGCGCCCAGATCGCCATCCTCGTCCCCTCCACCACCAAAGATGTGGTCGAACTCTGGATCAACGGCAATGACATCCCGCTCATCAGCGAAGGCAGCCCCGTCCGCCTCCAGTTTGAAGGCTGGCCCGCCCTCCAGTTCGCCGGCTGGCCCTCCATCGCCGTCGGCACCTTCGGCGGACACGTGCAACTAGTCGACTCCACCGACAACGGCGCCGGCCAGTTTCGCGTCCTGGTCCAGCACGACGCCAACGACGAACCCTGGCCCACGAAAAACTACCTCCGCCAGGGCGTGCGCGCCAACGGCTGGGTCCTCCTCAACCAGGTCCCTCTCGGCTTCGAACTCTGGCGCCAGTTCAATGGGTTCCCCCCGGTCATCGCTGCTACGGAACCGGGCAAGGGCAAAAAAGCATCCAAATAAAAGTGATGAACCTCGCTCTGTTCGCTCTGCTCGCCTTGGACCCGTTGACCCCCGAGGAGGTGTTGCGATCCGTCAACCAGCACTTCCCCCTCCTCGCTGCCGCTCTCGAAGAACGCCGTATCGCCGAAGGCGGACAGATCTCTGCCAAAGGCGAGTTCGATACCAAGATCAAGGCCAAAGGCGATGTCGAGCAGCTCGGCTTCTATCGCAACGAAACCTTCGAAGCCCTCGTCGAACAACCCCTCCAGGCCTGGGGCACCGATGTCTACAGCGGCTACAAGGTCGGCCGCGGTACCTTCAGCCCTGCCGATGACAAGTCCCGCACCCTCTCAGCCGGCGAGTATCGCGTCGGCCTCCGAACCAACCTTCTGCGCGATCGCGCCATCGACGCCCGCCGCGCCGGCCTCCAAACCAACGCCCTCCAGCGCGACATCGCCGACACCTCCGTCGATAAATCCCGCCTCACTTTCTTCAAGGAAGCGCTCAAACAGTACTGGGAGTGGGTCGCCGCCGGCCAGCAACTCCGCGTCGCCCAATCCCTCCTTCGTCTCGCCGAAGCCCGGAACACCCAGATCGAGGAGTCCGTCAAGCTCGGCAGTATCGCCCCCATCGAACTCACCGACAACCGCCAGACCATCCTTCGCCGCCGCGGCGCTGTCGTCGGCGCCGAACGGAACCTCCAAAACCGCGCCATCGAACTCTCCCTCTTCCTCCGCGCCGCTGACGGCGCTCCTCTCCAACCCCCAGCCGAACGCCTTCCCCCCATCCCCGAACCCTCCGGCAACCTGGAAGATGCCCGCGTCCGCGAAGACCTCGCCTTCGCCATCCAACAACGCCCCGAAGTGCGCGGCCTCCTGCTCAAACGAAACCAACAGCAGGTCGAAGTCCGCCTCGCCGGCAACCAAATCGCCCCGCAACTCGATTTCTTCCTCCAGTTCTCGCGCGACGCCGGCGTTGGCTCCATCACCAAGGCCGGCGATAACCTCGAGTCCGGCGTCATCTTTGAGCTTCCCGCCCAGCGCCGGAAAGCCATCGGCAAAAACCTCCAGCAGACGGCGAAACTCTCCCAGATCGAATCCGAACTGCGCTTCTCCCGCGAC
>JADCJL010000221.1 GCA_020247055.1 Acidobacteriaceae bacterium
GATCAGTTCGGCGGCTTCGTCCATGCCGTCGCTCCGGCCCTCTAGGTGGCTGTCCGCCTTGAACCCTTCTCGCCATTCACCGGCTAGACGATCCGAACCCTTGTCGGCCTCCCTCGCAGCAGCCTCCAGCCCTAGCCGGATACCCTCCAGGCGGGCGGCGTCGATCAGGTGCTGGTTGAGGACGCGGTAAAGAAACGGTCGTCCTTCCCATCGAATCGCCTCGGCATGCCAGAGAGGGTCGGGATCGTGGATGCCCTGGAGTTCCACCCACACGTCGTCCGCGACCGGTTGGGGTCCGCCGTCGTGTTTGATCCAGTCACTCACTGGTCAGCCTCCTTTCTTGAGAGCATCGGCGGCGTCGTGCAGGGTCCGCGCATCCCGGCGATGGTTTTCAGCGTCTTGAAGCGAGCGTGTAGCCATCTTCTGTGCACCTATAGCCATTGCGTCAAAGCGGTTGGCGAGGGCGCGCACACGCTCGATAAGGGGCCTGTTGTCGGGGTTCACTGGTCAGCCTCCTTGAGCAGAGCGCGGACGGCGGCCTTCCATGCTACGACAATCCGGTCATGTTTATGGTCTGTTCGGTCGTTATGGATAGCTTCGTTGGTTCCCTGTAGGTAAGCTGCGGCTACAGCAGTGAGACCCTCCCGCAGCACCTCCTCCAGCGCCTTAATCCTCTCTGCGGATGCGGCCTGACCGGCGCGGTAGGCTTCGACCTCCTCACCAAGCAGGTCGTCCAGCTTGCCGCTCCGATAGCTGGGGCCAGCCAAGCCGCCGCCTTCGTCCTGCCACCTCGCGGCGCGCTCCCTCGCCCACAGAATAGCCTCGTCTGGTTCACTCACTGGTCAGCCTCCTTGAGCAGAGCGTCGATTTTCTCGTTCCGTTGGTCCAGTTCGTCAGCGAGGGCCCTCAAGTTTCTGGCGGTGTATGCGCCGTTGTTAGTCGTCGGCCAGAACACGTAATAGCCGTCGTCGCCCGCTACAAAGTCTGACGTGTATTCACTCACTGGTCAGCCTCCTTAAGCAGAGCGCGGGCTTCGGCTTCCGTGGCGCACAGCGTGACGATGTATTCCTCGTCATCGTCTCGGGCCTCGCGCTCTTCGTCAGTGAAGATTTTAACCACTGCCCAAACAGACGGGCACGGTCGCGAAGTGTTGATCTCAAGGATCGACGTTCCCTCGGGAAGCGGTCCCAGCGCGCTGAATACAGCGTAGTCAACAGCCTCCTCCGCTGATAGGAAGGACTGCGCTTCGTCGGCGGCGCGGTCGTCGTAAAACCACTGAGGTTCGTTCGCCTTGGCCAACTCCTCCTCCAGCGCCTTGATCCGCTCAGCGGATGCGGCCTGACCGGCGCGGTAGCCCTCAACCTCCTCACCGAGAAGGAAGTCCAGCTTGCCGCTCCGATAGCTGGGGCCAGCCTCGCCGCCGTTTTCGTCCTGCCACCTCGCGGCGCGCTCCCTCGCCCACAGAATAGCCTCGTCTGGTTCAGTCATTGTGCAGTCTCCTCGGGCCACTTATCGGCCCAAACTGTAACTGGCCACCATTGGCCCGTTGACGTGAGACCCTACCGCCCGCCGGCGCATAAAGCAAGGGCCGGGATTGCTCCCGGCCCCGCGGCGACTTCCAAGGCATTACGGGTGGGTTAATACCCCGCTCCCGGCCCGCGTTGACGCCTTGCGGCGCTGCCCTGGCCTCTAAGTCCCGTCGCCCGTGGTCTTGTCAAGAGTCCCGGGTGGGGCGTGACGGCATATGGCGCCAGATCCATGCGGGTGTCAACAGGCTTGTGGCTCACGCATGACACGCAAACCGGCTTGTGGCTCACGGATGGGGTTTCATGAGCCACAAGCTATGGCCGCAGGCCTGGCGCATAAGCTGTGGGTTATACGGCAAGGGCCGGGAGCCACAAAGAAAAGGCGCTGGAGCTGCTAACTCCAGCGCCAAAGGTTTTCGACGACTAAGGACTTCCTGCAAGTCCGGACTAGGGATGCAGGAAATCGGGTAGTTGCGCGAGTGACTGTAATCCGCCCCGCCACAAATGGCAAGGGCCGAGGTTTCCCCCGGCCCTCGTCCCGCAAGCGCGCTTACGGGGGGTATGAGCGACACTATGCCCCGTCCCGCCACAAAAAGCAAGGGCCGAGGTTTCCCCCGGCCCTGCGACTCACGCCCGAAGCCGTGAGGGTGGAACGCGGTGAATCAGACCGCCTTATCGCCTCAAGTCGATCAACGCAAAGAAAGAGGAGGGTGGCGACACTATGCCCCAAGCCTCACGCCTTGTCCACCCAGGGTCGTGGCAGCGAACCGATGATCCCCGAGGGTTCGATTCCCTCCGCCTCCACTCTGCCTTTCTCGACCGGGCGTGAAGAGAGTGATCTCTTCTAACCCGGTTCTCACCTCCAATAGAAGGAGCCACGGAATGTTCCAGCATTCCCTCGGGCAGCGGGGGCGGCAAACCCTTTGCTGCCCACTGCTCTTGTTGAAGAGCCTGTGACGCCTGTATCTCGTATAGCTTCACTTTGGCCGGTAATCAAGGCCGTCCCAAGGGGCGGCATGACACCGCGCGGCAGCTGTCCCGAACAAAAAGGCGCAGTGCTCAAGAGAGGACTGCCCGCCACCACAAAACAGATCAACACCCTTCTCGGAGGCCAGAGCCACCACTATGGTGCCAACCTCGCCATAGACGCCCGCCTCGATGTCGTCCGCGATGTTCCGAAGCATCGTGGCCGGGTCCTTGTAGTCGGGCGGCTTGATCTCCCCGACGATCTTGAGGTCTGGCTTGCTCACGTCTTGTCCACCGATCCGTTGAGGACGTAGTTGAGGAGAGCGTCGGCAAACTCCGTCCAGTCGTCAGGGTCAGAGACGTGGACGGCCTTGCCCGCCAGCTTCAGGCACTCCAGACGGAGGTTGATGAAGTCGGGTTCGGGCTTGGTCATCTCGGGCTCCGGGGGCTTGGCGGGGGTGATGATGCGGTAGTGGGTGATGCTGCTTTTGCCTCCACGCCGCCACCGAGGACCAAATACGCCAGCTTTTGCTGCCTCCATCATAATGGTTGCTCTTGGCAGCACCTCCACCA
>JADCJL010000222.1 GCA_020247055.1 Acidobacteriaceae bacterium
CGCGGCGAGCATGGCGGAGCTGTGTTCGGCCTTCCCGACGGCCGGGGCGATGTACCACTGGACGGCGGCGCTGGGTAACCCCGGCTTGGCGTGGTTTGTTTCGTGGATGAATCTGGTGGGGCTGCTGGCGATGGTGGCCGGGATCAACTATAGCTGTGCGCAGTTTCTCGGGCCGGTGATCGGCTGGCCGTCCGAACGGGTGTTTCTGCTGTTTCTGCTGCTGACGGCAGCGCAGGCGTTGTTCAACCTGCTGCGGGTGCAGTGGGTTTCGTGGATGAACGACGCGAGCGTGGTGGTGCACATCACGGGGGTCGTGCTGATTCTGGGGGCTTTGTGGTGGGGCGCCCCGCTGCGGCCGGCGTCGTTCCTGCTGGAGCGGTCGGCCGGGACGCCCTATGTTTGGGTCTTTCTGCTGGGACTGCTGCAGGCGCACTGGACCTATACCGGATTTGACGCCTCGGCGCATATGGCCGAGGAGACGGAGAGTCCGCGGACGAAGGCGCCGTGGGGGATGGTGCTGTCGGTCGGGGTATCCGGGGTGTTCGGCTATGCGATGCTGCTGATGTTGACGCTGGCGATCGGGGAGAGGCCGCCGGCGGCGACCGGGAGTACGCCGATGGCGATTGCGATTTTCGCCGGGGCGCTGGGCGAACGGGCGGGCGTGCTGATGAGCCTGGGCGTGGCGCTGGCGATGTGGTTTTGCGGGCTGTCGACGCTGGTGTCGGGTTCGCGGACGGTTTACTCGTTTGCGCGGGACGGGGGGCTGCCGGGGGCGCGCCTGTTCCGTCGCGTGGATGCGCACGGGGTGCCGCAGGTGGCGGTGCTGGCGGTGGCGGCGAGTTCGGCGGTGGTGATGGCTTGGGGCGAGGCGGTGCCGGTGGTGACGTCGTTGAGCACGGTGTCGCTGTATTGGGCGTATGTGATTCCGGTTTGGCTCGGGTGGCGGAAGCGGCGGGAGTGGGTGGGCGAGGCGGTATGGACCATGGGGCGGGCGGGATGGTGGGTGAATCTGGTGGCGATTGTTTATACGACCTTCATCTGCTTCATTCTGATGATGCCGCCCAATGCGCTGGCAGGAAAGACGATGGTGGGGATTGTGACGGGGCTCGCGCTTGTGTGGTGGGGCGGGGTGCGGCGGCGGTTTGCCGGACCGGACTGGAGCCGGGGGCACTGAATGGCGGGGAGGAATCGGGTGCTTTGCGGGGGGCTCGTGCTCTTGGCGGCGGGCTGCGGCCGGCCTGCCGCCAATGGGGTCGCAGCGCCAATGGGGCCGAGCCCGCTGTTCGGGACGGTGACGGTGGACCGGGCGCCGGGCGGGTTGACGCTGCGGCTCGACCGGGCGCCGGGCAAGCCAGAGCCGGCGTTGTTGGGAGTGCTGATCAACAGCGGGCCTTCGGGGGAGAGGGCCTGTTATGTGTTGGTGGAGGTGGCCGCCGGGTTGGTGCGGCTGGTGAACGATAGCGGGTCGGGTTCCGCGGCGGCGGGGGCGGACGGGCGGGTGAGCAACGGGCAGTGTGAGGTAACGGCGGGTCCGCTGGAGCGAAGCCGGCAGCGGGTGGCGGTGGAGCTGCGGGTGGCGGCGCGACCGGGCTTTGCCGGGGAGAAGCAGCTGTACACGATCGCGCAGGGAGGCAACGGGGAGAGCGACGGGTTGGCGCCGGTGGGCGCGTGGAGGGTACCGTAGATGGCGCGGCGTTGGGCGGGGATCTTCGGCTTGTATCTCCTGGCGGCGTGGCTGCTGCATGGCTTCGGCGTAAACCTGTGGACGCAGATCCTGGGGGGCGGCGATAGCTATACGGCCGGCCTTCCTTCGAAGCTGTTCGCCACCAGCCTGTCGCCGTGGAATCCGTATGTGCAGCTTGGGCAGTACACCTTCGCCAACACGCAGTTTCAGGCGCTCTATCCGCCGGCGCTGCTGACGATGGCCGCGCTGCCGAACACGCTGGGCTACAACCTGTTTTTGCTGGGCCACTATGCGTTGGGCGGCCTCGGCTTCTACCTGTGGATGCGGCAGACGGGTCTCGGGCGGGAGGCCGCGTTCTGGGGCGGCCTCTCCTTCCTAACGGGCGGATTTCTGGTGGCGCATAAAGGGCATCAGGCGATGGTGACGACCGCGGTGTGGCTGCCGCTGTGGCTCGGGTTGGCGGCGCGCCATGCGGCGACGGGCGAACGACGGGCGGCGGTGGGGGCGGGCGGGGTGTTGGCGCTCTCCATTCTGGCGGGCTTCGCGCAGATGACGGTCTACGGGCCCCTGGTGCTGGGGCCTTACTGGGTCTGGCGGGGCGGGTGGCGGCGGGCGTTGACCGGGTGGGGATGGATGGTGGCGCTGGGCGCGGCGCTGAGTTCGCTGCAGTGGCTGGCGGTGGCCGAAGCCTTGCCCCACATGACGCGCGAAAGCCTCACCTTTGCCATGTTCCAGCAAAACGCCCTGCCGGCGGCGCACCTGGCGGCGTGGTTTGTGCCGAATGTCTTGGGCGGGATGCACGGGGTGCCGAGCTATGCGCTGGACGCGCAGCTGGTGGAGGTCTATCTGTATTGCGGCTTGGCGCCGCTGGTGCTGGCGGGGCTGGCCCGGGGGCGGGAGGCGCGATTCTGGGTCGGGGTGCTGGCGGTGAGTCTGGCGCTCTCACTCGGTTGGGAGCCGGTGCAGCAGGTACTGTTCCGGGTTCCGATTTATAACCTCTTCCGGGCGGCGGGGCGGCACCGGATGGAGATGCACCTGGCCGTCAGCGTGCTGGCGGCGCTGGGGCTGAGCCGTTTGGCGGAGAGCCGGGGGCGGCGGTGGGTGTTTTTGGCCGTGGGCGCCGGGGTGGGGGCTAGCTTGGTCTGGGCGTGGCGGGTGCCGATCTATGACTCGGTGAACGTGCTGGTGACGGATCTGTCGGCGGCGGCGTGGCGGGAGCGGAATACGGCGTGGACGAGCGTGACGATGTGGGGGCCGGTAGTGGCGCTGTTGGCGGCGGGGATGTGTTTGTGGCGGCGGGCGCCGGGCTGGGCTTGGGGTCTGCTGCTGGTGGTGGATACGGGGAGCGTGGGGCGGACGATCTACGACAATCCGAACACGACGGACCTGTACGGCCGGGAGCGGCGGAGCGAGGTAAAGTACCTGTTCGATCGTGGCTACGATGCGGTGCACGAGCGGATTTTGCCGGTGGATCCGCGGCTGTGGCAGACCTACCCGCTGCAGAGTATGCTCTA
>JADCJL010000223.1 GCA_020247055.1 Acidobacteriaceae bacterium
AATGTTGCAGACAATCGCCTGGTCCTTCATCTTCTCCATCATCTCGAGCGTGATGATGTCCACGTTACCCGTCGTCGTCACGTAGATGTCCGCCGTGCCGAGCGTCTCCTCGATCGTCGTCACCTGGTAGCCTTCCATCGCCGCCTGCAGCGCATTGATCGGGTCGATCTCGGTGACAATCACGCGAGCGCCCAAGCCGCGCAACGATCCGGCCGAACCCTTACCCACGTCGCCGTAGCCGCAAACCACGGCCACTTTGCCCGCCAGCATCACATCGGTCGCCCGCTTGATGCCATCGGCCAGCGACTCGCGGCAACCGTACAGATTGTCGAACTTCGACTTCGTCACCGAGTCATTCACGTTGATCGCCGGCACCAGCAGCTTGCCTTCCTGCTGCATCTTGTAGAGCCGGTGCACGCCCGTGGTCGTCTCCTCGGAAACACCCTTCCACTCGGCCACAATCTTCGTCCACACGCCCGGCATCTCCGCCGCCACACGCTTCAGCAGATCTTTGATCACCTGCTCTTCGTGCGAACCCGACGCCGTGTTCACCCAATCGGAACCGTTCTCGAGCTCATAGCCCTTGTGGATGAGCAGCGTCACGTCGCCGCCATCGTCGATCACGAGCTGCGGGCCGAGCCCGTCGCCGTGAATCACCGCCTTCAGCGTGCAATCCCAGTACTCTTCGAGCGTCTCGCCCTTCCACGCAAACACCGGCACCCCGGCGGCGGCAATCGCGGCCGCGGCATGGTCCTGCGTCGAGAAGATGTTGCAGCTCGCCCAGCGCACGTTCGCGCCCAGGTCCACCATCGTCTCAATGAGAACGGCGGTCTGAATCGTCATGTGCAGCGATCCGGTGATCCGCACGCCCGCCAGCGGCTTGGTCGCCGCGTGCTTCCGCCGGATCGACATCAAGCCCGGCATCTCGTGCTCGGCGATCGTAATCTCTTTCCGGCCCCAATCGGCCAGGCCGATATCAGCAACTTTGTACTCTGTGGCTACCGTAGTGGTCATGAAAAAAGCATAGCACATATCAACGCATCATGATTCGTTGATAGAATAAAAACCTTATGCCCCCCCTACTGCGGTCCCTACGCCTCCTCGGCGACGAGTCCCGCCTCCGCATGCTCCGCCTCCTCTCCCGCGAAGAACTCAGCGTCGCCGAACTCCAGGAGATCCTCGGCATGGGCCAAAGCCGCATCTCCATGGCCCTGTCGCAGCTCCGGCAGTCCGAACTCGTCGAACTGCGCAAAGTAGGCCAGAAGAGCCTCTACCGTTTCACCGGCGACGAGACCGTTCTCGAAATCCTCCGCCAAAGCGCCCGCGAGATCCCCGAATCCGCCACCGACGACGACGCCCTGCGCCTCATCCTCACCAAGCGCAAAGACAAAATGCGCGCCTACTTCGACGAACTCGCCGGCCGCTTCGGCCGCCATTACGTTCCCGGCCGCAGTTGGAAGGGCCTCGCCGAAATGCTGTTGAAACTCCTGCCCCCCATGGTCATCGCCGACCTCGGCGCCGGCGAAGGCACGCTCTCGCTCCTGCTCGCCCAGCGCGCCGAACGCGTCATCGCTGTCGACAACTCCGAGAAGATGGTCGCCTACGGCCGCGAAGCCGCCCGCAAAGCCGGCGTCGCCAACATCGAATACCGCGTCGGCGACCTCGAAGAGCTACCCCTCGCCGACGCCTCCGTCGACCTCGCCCTCTTCAGCCAAAGCCTCCACCACGCCCTCCACCCGCCCGACGCCATCCGCGAAGCCGCCCGCATTCTCAAGCCCGGCGGCCGCGTCGCCATCCTCGACCTTCGCCGCCACGGCCTTGAAGAGGCGCGCGAACTCTACGCCGACCTCTGGCTCGGCTTCACCGAGGTCGAACTGCTCGGCTTTCTTAAGCAGGCCCGCTTCCGCGACGCCGAACTCAGCGTCGTCCATCGCGAAGAGGCCGCGCCGCACTTTGAAACCATCCTCGCTATCGGCCAAAAATAAACCGCAGCCGCCGCGGGTCCGCCCCGCCGTCAAGAATCCCGTCCTTCACCAGAATCACCGTCGGTGCGCTGCCGTTCGACCAATCCCCCGACGGCGTCACCATGTGCCCCTTCGCCCGCAGCGCCTCGATGACGGACCGGCTCACCCGGCCCTCCACCCGCAGCCGCCCCGGCACAAACTCATGGTGTGCAAAGCTCGAATAGAAGTGCTCGGTCTGAAACCGCGGCGCCTCCACCGCCTGCTGCGGCCCCATGCCGAAGTCGATCAGGTTGATCAGCACCTGCAGCATCGCCTGGTCCTGGTTATCCCCGCCCGGCGTTGACATCACAAAG
Source organism: Acidobacteriaceae bacterium (assembly GCA_020247055.1). Classification (GTDB taxonomy): domain Bacteria; phylum Acidobacteriota; class Terriglobia; order Bryobacterales; family Bryobacteraceae. The sequence continues at coordinate 2,318 of JADCJL010000223.1, forward strand.
TGCAGGCTCCCATCGGGTTTCAAAACCGTCGTCGGGCTCAACGTCACCCGCGGCCGCTTGCCCGGCGCGAGCTCATTGGCGTGGCCCTTGGTCAGCACAAAGCTCTGCAACCGGCCCGACAGCGGAATGCCCGTATCGCCGGCGATCACGCTCGGCAGCCACGCTCCCGAGGGCGTCGCGTTGAAGGCATTGCCGAAGCGGTCCACCACGTTCACGCAGGTGGTGTCCTGTACGTTGTTGTGTTCCTCGGCCACTTTGCCGGGCCGCGATCCCATGTCGGCCTTGTCCGGGTTGATCAGCTTCCGCCGCTCGGCGGCGTATTCTTTAGAAAGCAGCAGCTTCTCGTTGATCTTCGAAAACAGCGGGTCGCCGTAGTGCGCGTCGCGGTCGGCGAAGGCCAGCTTCACGGCCTCGATCTCGGTGTGGAGCAGGGCAGGGGAGTTGTGTCCCATCGCCTTGAGATCAAAGCCTTCGAGGATGTTCAACGCCTGCAGCATCACCGGCCCCTGCGTCCAGAAGCCCGGCTTCACGATCGTGTAGCCCCGGTAGGTGGTCGTGCGCGGCGTATCTTCGATCGCCGAAAACCCTTTCAGGTCTTCAAAGCGGATCAGCCCGCCGTTCTCTTCAGAAAACTTGGCGATCTTCTGCGCAATCGGTCCGCGGTAGAAGTAATCCCGCACGGCCTGTATCTTCTTCGCCCGGTTCCCCCGCGTCTTCTTCTCCGCTGTCGCCAGCTCCCGCAGCGTCTTCGCCAGATCCGGCATGCGCATCATGGTTCCCGCCGCCGGCACCTCGCCGTTCGGCAGGAAAAACTTCTTCGACGTCGGCCAGCCCGCCAGCAGCCGCTCCCCGTTGCGGATAAACGTCGAAAACTCCTCGCCAATCGGAAACCCCTCGGCGTATTCAATCGCCGGCTGCGCCACTTCGGCAAAGGACTTCGATCCGTACTTCTGCAGCGCCAGCAGCAGCCCGTCCATCACGCCCGGCAGAATCGCCGCGCGGATCCCCTCGCCGGGAATCGGCACCTTGCGGTCGTCCTCTTCCCAGAACTCGGCCTTCCGCTTGGTGTAATAGTCGACGGTCGCCAGCTTCGGCGCCGTACCCACGCCCGAGATCACAATCGGCGGCTTGCCCTTCATCGTGATGATCAGCGGCATCTCGCCGCCCAGGCCGAAGCGCGCCTGTTCGGTCACCGCCGCGGCCAGCGTGCTCGCCACGCCCGCATCGACGGCGTTGCCCCCGGCCGTCAACAAACGAAAGCCGGCCTCTACCTCGAAGTTATTCGCGGCGGCCACCATCTCTTTGGTGCCCCGGACGGGAGGGAACATAATCTGCTGGGCGCTCAGGCAGCCCGTAACAAACAAGAGAATAAGACGGCGCATGGCCTCTAGCTTATCGCGCCTTGGGCGCCGGGGTCGGTTATCCTGAAAAGCGATGCAGAAACGGCAACTTGGCAACAGTGACTTGATGATTACCCCCCTCGGCGTTGGCGCCTGGGCCATCGGCGGCGGCGGTTGGGCCTTCGGCTGGGGGCCGCAGGATGATGCCGAATCGGTCGGCGCCATCCGCGCCGCCCTCGATGCCGGCATGAACTGGGTCGATACGGCCGCCGTCTACGGGCTCGGCCACTCGGAAGAGGTAGTCGCCCGCGCTCTCGATGGCCTCGCCAACCGGCCTTATGTCTTCACCAAGTGCGGCCGCGTGTGGGATGAAAATCGCGTTATCGGCAAGCGTCTGAAGCGCGATTCGGTCCGTGCCGAGTGCGAAGCCAGCCTCCGCCGCCTGCGCGTCGACGTGATCGATCTCTACCAGATGCACTGGCCCGAACCGGACGAAGACGTCGAAGAGGGCTGGACCGCCATGGCCGAACTGCAGGCGGAAGGCAAGGTCCGCTGGATCGGGGTCTCCAACTTCTCGAAAGCGCAAATGGAGCGGGCGCAGAAGATCGCCCCCATCACCTCGCTGCAGCCGCCCTACTCGCTCCTGACGCGCGAAGTGGAAGCTGAAGTGCTCCCCCACGCCGCGGCCAACGGCATCGGGGCGATTGTTTACTCGCCCATGGGCCGCGGCCTGTTGACCGGCGCGATGACCCGCGAACGCATCGCCGCCATGCCCGAAGATGATCACCGCAAGCGTTGGGTGCAATTCCAGGAGCCGGCCCTGACCAGGAACCTCGAGCTCGTCGAAAAGCTGCGCGAAATCGGCGAGCGCTACGGCGTCGCCCCGGGTGAAGTGGCCTTGGCGTGGGTGTTGCGCCGGCCCGAAGTGACCGGAGCCATCGCCGGCCTGCGTTCGGCCGCGCAGTTGGACGGCGTCATCCAGGCCATGGAGTACCGCCTGACGCCCGGCGAAGAGGACGAGATCAGCTTCTATCTGTAGGCTGGAGCGCCACAGGGCAGCAAGCCGGGGCGGGCTGACACCGCCTTCCCGTCCCGCTCCACCCCCGGCGAGATCAGCCCCTCTCCCCCGCCTCCAACCCACACCGCCGCAGCGCCTCCCCCTCCAGCCGGAAAACGGTCCACTCACTCTGCGGCTCCGCCCCCAGCGACCGGTAAAAACCAATCGCCGGCGCGTTCCAATCGAGCACCGACCAATCTAGCCGCCCACAGCCCCGCTCCACCGCCAACCGCGCCAGCGCCCGCAGTAGCGCCCTTCCGTGTCCCTTTCCCCGCGCCCCCGGCGCCACGAACAGATCCTCCAGATAAATCCCCGGCTGCGCGAGAAACGTCGAGTAATTATGGAAAAACAGCGCAAAGCCCACTGGCCCCGTCTCCTCCTCCGCAATCAGCGCCTCTGCAAACGGCCGCGGGCCGAACAGCGTCGCCGCCAGCGCCTCGCGGGTCGCCCGGCAGGCATGGCGAAGCCGCTCGTACTCGGCTAATTGCTCAATAAAATCCAGGATCACCGGAACATCGGCAACCGTCGCGGGGCGAATCATGTCAGGTCTCTCATCAGGGTAGGAAGCAGCGCGCCGGGCCGGGCCCCGCGCTGCAGCAGCACGTAATAATCTTCCAAGCCACCGCGCAGCGGGCACAAAATCCGCATCGGCTGCCACGGCGTCAGCCGCCCCAGATACCGCGGCCCCCGATGGTTCACCGTCACCCCCCCGGCGGCATCAATCGACAGATAGGCCCGCGCAAACGGCAGCGGCCACGGATCGGGGAAGGGAACCGGCTCCCGCATCGCCGGCAGTGCGCCGGTCCAGATCTGGCGGTGGATCACGGAGATCATTGCGGCGGATGCAGGCTGAACAGCAGCAGCGCCGCCATCTGCGGCCCCTTGTACGAATCGGCCGTCTCCTCGTAAAACTCATCGGCCGAATGCGCGCCGCTCGCCTGTCCCCCGGCCCCCAACGTCACGGCCGGAATGCCGAGGCTCATCGGAATGTTCGAATCCGTGCTGCCGCTCCGCGTGGCAAACACCGGAATCCCCAGCCGCTTGGCCGCCGCCAACGCCTGCTGGATAATCGGCAGCGAATCCGCCGGCTCCGCCGCCGGCCGCAGCCCCATCGTTTCGATCTTCAATTCAAGTGCGGCCCGCGACTCCGGCCAGCGCGCCTTCTCTGCCTCAAGCGCCGCCCCGAGCGCCGCCCGGAATCGCTCGTCAAGACTCGCCAACTCCGTGGCCGACTCGCTGCGAAGATCCACCTCCATTGACACCGCAATCGGAATCGAGTTCACGCTCGTGCCGCCCTCCACCGTTCCGATGTTGAAGGTGGTCTTGGGCTGCTTGGGCACCTGGATATCGCTGATCCGCGCAATCGCGCGCCCCATCGCGTGCGCCGGATTCGGCATACCGAACGCGCCGTAAGAGTGCCCGCCCCGGCCAAAATAAGTCACGCGGTAGCGGTTCGAACCCACGCCCCGCGCCGTCACCCCGTAGCCCGTGCCGTCGAGCGAGATGAACTGGTCAATCTGCCCTTTCATCTCCTTCGTGAACAGATGGCGCACCCCGCGCAGGTCGCCCTGCCCCTCCTCCCCCACCGTCGCCACAAACAGAATCGTGCCCTGAACTTTAACCTTCGCCTCCTGAAACGCCTTCGCCACACTCAACACCGCGGCCAGCCCCCGGCAGTCGTCGCCGATGCCCGGCCCGGTCAGCCGCCGCCCGCTGGTCTTTACCCTCACGTCCACGCCTTCCGGAAACACCGTATCGAGATGGGCGCTGAACACGGTCACCGGCTTCGGCGCGCCCGACCCCGGCCACCGCGAGATCACATTGCCCTCGCTATCAGTCCGGATATCAACGAGCCCAAGCGCCTTCAACCGCTTAGCGTACTCCACCCCCCGCGCCGTCTCTTTGAACGGCGGCGCGGGAATCTCGCAAATCGATCGCTGCTGCTCCAGCGTCCAGGCCTGATTGGCCGCAATCAAAGCAAGCACCTGATCCGGCAGCGCCTGGCTAAAGGCCGCCGACGGGATCAGCAGGAGAGAGAAGAAAAGGCTGGCTCGCATGGGAAGAGGTTTCCTTGGCCGAGGAGCCATCGCGGGTCCAGTCGGCGCTTCACAGCTTTCATGGCCTCGATTTCCGGGCCGGAGTAGAGCAGGGAGAGCAGGTCGCGCTTGCGCTTCCCCAGGCCGTGTTCAGCGCCCACCGTGCCCCCGCGCAACACGGCTTCGTGCGCGAAATCATGCAAAAACTGCTGCGACTGCCGCGCCTGTTCGGCCGTCGCCGGCAGCATGTTCACGTGCACATGGGCGTCGCCAATGTGGCCGTAGATCACGTAGCGAATGCCGGTGGGATCGAGCATCTCCCGGTAGCGGGCGATCATCTCCGCGTTGCGCCCCGGCGGCACCGCGTAGTCGGTACCCATCTTCATGTAACCGTTGCGGCGCACGGTATCGTTCACGCGTTCCGGCAGCGCGTGGCGGAACTTACGAAACCGTTCGCGGTCGGCGTCGGTCGTGCCGAACCAGGAGGCGTCGTCGATCGGGGCGCTGTCGAGATAGCCCGTATCGTCGCCCTCCTGCTCAATGAGCAGCGCCGCCGCGCAGTGGGGCGATTCCGGAATCACCTCGCGCAACAGGTTCAGCGATTCAGCGTCGAAGTACTCGAGCATCCGCAGTTGCGGCAGCGTCCGCCAGGCTTCCACCGCCGCGAGCGCCGCCGCCTCAGAAGGAAAAAACAGCACCCCCGAAAGCAGCTCCGCCGGCGCCGGCAGCAGTTGCACCGTCGCCTCGGTAAGAATGGCGAGCGTCCCCTCGGAGCCAATCAGCAGGTCGATCCAATCCATGTCCGGCTGGAGCGGATAACCCGCCTGATGCTTCGTCGTCGCCGGCACCGTCACCCGCGGCACGTCGAAGTCAATCGCTTCGCCGCGCGCGAACTCGCGGACCGTACCATCCATAAACACGGCCCGCAGCGCCAGAACATGCCGCCGCGTGGAGCCAAAGCGGAACGACCGCGACCCGGAAGCGTTGTTGGCAAAGGTTCCGCCCATCGAGGCCCCGTTGTAAGTCGGGTCCGGCGCGTAAAACTGTTTCGTGGCTTTCGCGGCCGCCTGCAGATCGGCCAGCAGCAGCCCGGCCCCCACCCGCGCCGAACCCCGCCCGATCTCACAGCGGTCGAACTTCGCCAGGCTAAGCGCCACCCCGGCGGTTGGCACCGCACCGCCGGTAACGCCCGATAACGCACCCACCACGGTCACCGGCTCCCGGTTGGCGGCGAGAAAAGCCACCAACTCGGCCTCCGAGGCGGGCGTGAAGAACTGATCCGCCTGACCCTGGTAACCGGAAGCGTCCTCGACCGGCTTCGGCATCATCCCTCCAGGCGCCATCGAACCGTCAAACCTCCAGAATCACCGGCATAATCAGCGGCCGCCGCTGCGTCTCCTTGGCCAGGTACCGCTTCAGATCGGCGCGGATCTTCTCCTGCATGACGCCGACGTCAGACCGCTCCTCGGCGCTCGACGTCTCGAGCGTCTTCGCCAAAATCTTCCGCGCCCCGGCAATCACTTCTTTGTTATCTTCCGCGATAAACCCGCGGGAGATAACCTCCGCTCGCCCTTCGAGCTTCCCGGTCAGCTTATCAATCGCGATAATCGGCAAAACGAACCCATCTTCGGCCAGGTGCCGCCGGTCGCGGATCACCAGGTCTTCGACAACGTCGTCGAGCGAACCCGAGTCGATGCACACGCGGCCCACGTTGACGCGGTCGCCCTTCCGGCCGCCTTTGGAATCAAACACCAGCGTCTCGCCGGTTTCGAGCAGGAAGCACTGCTCCAGGCCCTGGTCCTTCAACCCGGAAGCCAGCTCAATGTGCTTGCGTAACTGCCAGTATTCGCCATGCAGCGGTACGAAATACTTCGGCCGCACCAGATTGAGAATAATCTTGAGCTCTTCCGAGGCCCCATGGCCCGACACGTGAATATGCGGCGTGCGGTTGCCAAAGTAAACGTTGGCGTTGCGCCGGGCCAGATGGTTGATCACCCGCATGATGGGTTTTTCATTGCCCGGAATGATGCGCGAGGAGAGCACCACCGTGTCGCCCTTTTCAATCCGCAGGCTCTTGTGCCCGTCACAGGAGGCGCGTGAAAGCGCCGACATCGGCTCGCCCTGCGTACCGGAGATCAGCACCAGCGTCTTGTCCGGCTGGTTCAGCATAATATCCTGCGGCCGCAGCAAAATGCTGTCCGGAATCTGCAAAATTCCCAGAGAATGCGCAATCTCCGTCGTCGACAGCATGCTCCGGCCGAGCAAACCCACCTTCCGCCCGGTCGCCGCCGCAATATCGAGCACCATCTGCAGCCGGTGCGTCGAAGACGAAAAACACGAAACCACCACCCGCCGGTCGGCGTTCCGCACCAACTCCTCAAGCCCCGGCCGCACGCTCCGCTCGGACGGCGTAAAACCCGCCCGGTCCACGTTGGTCGAGTCCGACAGCAGCAGCAGCACGCCGCGCTTGCCGTACTCGGCGAACTTATGCAAATCAAACGGCTTGTTATCGGGCGGCGAAAGGTCGATCTTAAAGTCGCCCGTGTGGATGATCACCCCGGCCGGCGTCGTAATCGCCAGCGCGCAGCAGGCCGACACCGAGTGCGTCACATGAATGAACTCAATCGAAAACGGTCCCAGCTTGATCGTATCGCCCGCCGCCACCGGGTGCAGATCGGCGTCGATCTTGTGCTCCTCAAGACGCCGTTCCACAAAGGCCAGCGTCAGGTCCGTCCCGTAAACCGGAACGTTCAGCTCGGACAGAAAGAACGGAATCCCGCCAATGTGGTCTTCGTGGCCGTGGGTCAGCACCAGCCCCCGCACATGCTTCTTGTTCTCCTTGAGATAAGAGAAGTCGGGGGTAACAATGTCCACCCCAAGCAGTTCGGCGTCGGGGAACATCATCCCCGCATCGACCACAATGATGTCATCGCCGTACCGGAAGGCCATCGAGTTCATGCCAAACTCGCCGAGGCCGCCGAGAGGGATAACTTGCAGTTTACGTTCAGACATAGATGGAGAAATCGCTAGCCCTAGAGTAGCATCCCGGGCGCGCAGGGGGCGTATGCCTGCCTGACGTCCTGTGGAAAAGCTGTGATGTTCCATGTGGAACGTGTGTGGATAAGGTGTGGAAAAGGTGCGCCGGGCCGATCCAACTGGTGCGCCGGCCCCGTTCGGCATACACTGTCAGGCATGACCAGGATCGCCCTTTGGGTTTGTTTCGCAATTTCGCCTCTTCTGGCCCTCGAACGTCCCGGCGTTGAGTTCCGCATCTACCAGTTCCCCGCCAACCAGATCCCCCGCATCGACGGCAAAGCCGACGACTGGGCCGCTGTGCCGGCCAGCTATGCCATCGGCACCGACCAGTTGAAGGACACCATCAACAACACCCCGCTCGACCGCAAGGACCTCGACATCAGCGTCAAAGTCGGCTGGGTCAAGGGACTCAATCGCCTCTACTTCCTCTACGAGGCCTCCGACAACTACTGGGACTTCCGCCACCGCGACCTCCACAACGATATCTTCGAGGTCGTCGTCGACGGCGACCGCTCCGGCGGACCCTTCATCAAAGCCATGCATCCCGACAAAGGCTACGACCCCAAAGAGGCCCACTTCACCTACCACGGCGTCCACGCCCAGAACTACCACATCTTCACCCCCGCCCTGAACAAAGATTGGACCATGGTCTGGGGCTGCCAGCCCTGGATCAAGAACCTCCCCTACGCCAACGCCGCTTATGACTACAACTTCAAACCCGGCGAAAGCGGCAAGCTCATCCTCGAGTTCTACATCACCCCGTTCGACTATGCCGCCTACGAAGGGCCCGCCCGGAGCGTCGAAAGCCAGCTCGCCGAAAACAAGGTGATCGGCCTGTCCTGGTCCGTCCTCGACTACGACGACGAAAAAGGCACGAAGTACCGCGGCTTCTGGAACCTCTCCCACAAAACCACCATGTACGGCAACGCCTCCGACCTGGTCGCCTTCCGTCTCATGCCGCTTGAAACCTCCCTGCGCCGCCCCGTCGAGGCCGATTGGAAGTTCACCGTCCTCGACATGGACCGCCGCCTGGTCGCCTTCGAGGACGCCACCTACGGCGCCGTCACCTCCTGGCGCTGGGACTTCGGCGACGGTCAGACCTCCACCGAACGCCATCCCCTGCACCGCTACGAAAAGCCTGGCGAATACGTCGTCACTCTCGAGGCGGCCGGCCCCGCGGGCACGGATAGCCGCACCAAGGTCTGGGACGTTGTGCTGCGCTAGCGCATGGGGGCAAAATCCCGCGCGGCCCATGCGTCCTTGCGCAGCTCTGCGCGTTTTCCCACCCCGGCCCGCCGCTAAACCCTTACAACCCCGCCGTCGGCCCGTGGCACCGGGATTGCACCGGTCTTCCTACAAGGAGGGCCCACAGCATGGCCAAAGTAGAAGTAAGCAAGGCGTCCGCGCCGGCAGATGAGACGATCTGGAATCCCTGGTTCCGCACCTTCCCGAGCATAGGAAACCTATGGGCGGCGAATCCCTTCGACCTGATGCGAGAGATGACGCGCGGTCTCGACCGCTCCTGGCCGGCCGGCGATAACCGGCAGGGAGTCTGGTCCCCGGCCATCGAGTGCCGGCGCGTGAACGGCGAACTGCTCGTTACCGCTGAACTGCCGGGCGTCAAGAAGGAAGATATCAAGGTGCAGGTCCTCGACGAAAGCCTGATTGTCGAGGGCGAGCGCAAGCTCGAAGCCAAAGAGGAGAAGGAGGGTTACTTTCGCTCCGAGCGCAGTTACGGCAAGTTCTGGCGGCAGATCCCGCTGCCCGAAGGAGCCAAAGCCGACAACATCAAGGCTTCGATGAACGAAGGCATGCTCGAAGTGAAGATTCCCATTGGCGAAACGAAGCCCAACACCCGCCAGATTCCGATTGAGCAGACCACCTAGCGAACCGGCGCATAGGAAGGAGCGTGATCATGGAGGACCTGCCCTTCCGTGACCGGGCTGAAGGAGGTCTGCGGCTGGCCGCCCACTTGCGGCAGGCCGCGGAGCCGGAGCCCCCGCTCGTCTTCGCCCTCGCCCGCGGCGGCCTCCCCGCCGGGCGGGAGGTGGCTCGCGTCCTCGGCACGCAACTGCACGTTGTCTGCGTCCACCGCGTGGGCGTTCCCTGGCAGCCGGAGTTGACCATGGGGGCCGTGACGGCCACCTCCGGCGTGCTCGACGAAGAGGTTGTCGCGTCCCTGCATTTGCCGCGAGAGCGCCTCGACTTCGCCGTCGCCAAAGAGCGCGCCGAACTGCGGCGCCGGGAGACGCTCTACTGCCCGGTCCACCGCGAAGTCGACCTGCGCGGCCGCGCGGTACTGCTCGTCGACGACGGCGCGGCCACCGGATCCTCCATGGTCGCCGCGCTGGGCGCCCTCCGCGCCCGGCAGCCGCGGTCGGTCCGTGTCGCCCTGCCCGTCGCCTCGCAACGCGCCCTGCGCTGGATTGAGCGCGAAAGCGATGGATGCAACTGTCTCGCCACGCCCGAACCCTTCGGCTCCATCGCGAACTGGTACCTCGATTTCCGACCGCTTAGCGATAACGACGTCCTCCGCACGCTCGAACAGGTCCGCCGCGACCATGCCAACGGAAAGCGCCGCAAGGAGCTGCGGTGACCAACCCGCACTACCAGCAGCCAACCGTCCGGCAGCGCATGGCCGAGTTTCTGGGCCAGTCCCCCACCCACCGGCCTACCGCCGCCTACCTCGTCGGCGCCGACGGCCGCGGCGAGTTCACGGCGCCCGCCTCCGCCCGCACGCTGCCCCACTTTCTCGACGGCGCCTTCGACGTCGAACGCTCGCTCTGGGACCGCAGCCTGCTTCTGTTCGATCTCGATATCGAATACCAGAACTTCGACGCCCCGGGGCTGGCCTGGGCCGAACCGGAACGGGTCTTGCGCCTGCAGGAACCCGTCCTCACGGCCACCCTCGGCATCCTGCGTGAGCACTCTATTGCCCCGCTAACGCTGGTCAGCGGCCGCGGTTACCATCTCGTCTGGGCCATCCGCCGCGCCTCGTTGGCTTTCCGTCGGTTGACGGAGTTGGGCACGGTACCCCCCAGCCTCGCCGCGCGGTACGCGCTGGTCCGCTCGCCCGACGGCGACCGCATCGACCCCGCCCTCGCCCGCGCCTTCGCCGCCCAGGGCCGCTTGGTCGAATATCTCGCGCACCGCATCCGGCAGGCCGCGCTTCCCGCCTGCCCCTTGCCCGTGCAACTCACCGCCATCGAGGTCGGCCGCGGCGCCTCGGGCCGTGAAATCATCTCGCTCGACCTCTCCGAATACGGCGACCCGTTCCACACCCGCCACCTTCGCATCCCCTTCAGCCTCTACCTCAAACCGCGCGAACCCCGCTGGCGGCTCGATGAGGCCCAACTTGAGCGCCTGCTTCCCATCTTCGCCATTCCCCGCGGCGACCTCGACCCCGTCGCGGCTGCCGCCACCGCCAGAAATCCGGCGCGCCTTGCCGGCCTCGCCAGCGCCTGCCAAACGCGCATTCCCGTCTTCTCCCGCGCCATGAACCGGCTCCTCGACCAGTACGCCTCCTCCGCCCTCGGCCGCTGGCATCAGGCCTTCTCGCAACGGCTCGCCGCCGCGCCCCCCGCCGCCGCCCTCGACCCCGTCCCCGGCGCGCCCCCCTGCCTCGACTGGCTCTTCGCCCACCCCAACGACTGGCTGCTCAAACCAGCCGCCCTGCAGCATGTGGTCCGCGTACTCACCGCCCTCGCCTGGCCGCCCGAAGCCATCGCCCGGCGCCTCGAAGCCGCCTACTGCCGCGACAGCGCTTGGGGCCGCACCTGGGTTGCCCTGGACCCGGCCTGGCGCGCCGAGTTCTACACCCGCCTGTTCGCCGGCATGATCGCCACCGGCGTCGACACCCTCATCGACTTCAACTGCGTCTCCCACCAGGAAAAGGGCTACTGCCGCGTGCCGGACTGCCGCTCGAACCTGGCGGGTTGGCGCGACCGCCTGCATGCAAGGAGAACCGTATGAGCGACTGGGCCATTGGGCTTTCCACCGGCTGCTTCTGGCAGACCAGTATCTTCGACTGTCTCGAACCCATCCGAAACAGCGGCTTCGACCGCCTCGAAATCTGCTCCCACCCGGCCCATCTCGATTACCACCACCGGGACACCGTCCGCCGGGCGCGGCACCGGATTCAGGAACTGGGACTCGAGGCCTACTCCTTCCACGCCCCGTTCGCGCCGGCCATCGACATCACCTCCCTCGACGAATCCTCCCGCGACTTCGCCATGGCCGAACTCATCGAAGCCGCCGAAGCCGCCGCCCTCCTCGAAGTGCGCTACCTCGTCCTTCATCCCGGTCCGGAAAACTCGATCCTGCCCGAGCACGAGCGCTTCGTCCGCCTCCAGAACGCCGTCGAAGTCCTCAACCGCTTCTACCACCACTGCCGCCGCCTCGGCATCGGCCTCGTGCTCGAAAACATGCTGCCGCACCTGTTCGCCGGCCGCACCCGCGACCTCATGTGGATCCTCGGCGCCCTCGATGTCGACAAGGTCGGCATCTGTCTCGATACCGGCCACGCCTACCTCGCCGAAGACCTCCTGCTGGTGGTCCACAAACTCTCCGGCCACCTCTGGATGGTCCACGCCAGCGACAATCGCCGCCACCGGGACGACCACCTGCCGCCCGGCGCGGGCGATATCGACTGGGCCGCGCTCCTGGCCCACCTCACCAAACTTCACTTCAACGGCACCATGATTCTCGAAATCAGCGGCGACCCCAACCCGGCCGTGACCCTTGAACGGGCCCGAGGCGGGCGCCAGCATCTTCGCGATCTGGCGCACCGCTTCCGCACGAATCGCTAACTACTTGGCCGGATACCACGCCCGGTCCCACGGAAACGCAAAGGTCGGCTTATTGGCATAGCGCGTCATTTGGAACTGCAGCCGCGCCCCCGCCCCGGGCGCAAGCCGTACCGTCAACACCGGCCCGTTCACCGGCGTCGTCTGCCCGTTTACCGTCACCGCCTCGAACCGGTGTTCCCCATACCCCCCGGCCTGCACCACCACCTCGCGGCTATCGAGCGGATTGGTGTTCACCAGGGTCATCGTCGCGCTGTTCGCCTCTAGTTTCTCCACCAGCGCCGCCACATCCTCAGGCAGCCCCGCCCGGCGCTTCACCGGGTCAAAGTGGCGGAACCGGCTATGCAGCACCCAGACGCGCCCGTTGGCGAAGTAGCCGCCGACGGTCAGATTCAGCAGCGCCGCCGTGGCCGCCGGGTTGTAGTCGAGCAGATAGTCGGCCAGCCGGGAGTCGGCCGTCGTCTGGTCTTCGGTGAACTCGGCCACCTTATGCCGAACGTGGCTCAGATCCTGCCGCAGCGCCTTCTCCGGGTAGTCCGGCAGCTTCCCTTCAAGATACCCCAGCCAGTAAGTCGTCCGGTCCGGATCGCCGTAACTGCGGCCGGGCTGGTCGGGCGGATTGAACTGCGTGGCCACCGGAATCCGTTCGAGGTCCTTACGGTCCATCGAACGCAGGTAGATCTCCATCAGCCGGTCGTGGTGCAGATTGGGCCCGAACTGATACCAGCTTGGCGGCCCGTCGTACTTGTACCCGCGCGGGTCGCCGTACATCTGCGGCAGCAGCGTCCGCCCGTTCTCCACTTTCTTTTGGGCATACAGGTTATCGAGCTGCTTGCGCAGCACCTGTGTGTAGGACTGGTCGCCGCTCAGCAGCAGTGCGTTGCCGAAGCCGGGCCAGGTGCCGGCCGTGAAGTAGTTGCGGTGGGCAATCTGGCCGAGTTCGCCGTCAAAGATCGTGAAGTTCCAGCCGTAGGTGCCCTTCCACCACTGGCCCTTGTACTCACCGCCCAGTTTGCCGTCGAGACCAATGTTACTCGGAATGTTGCCGCCGGCCTCCATCGAACGCTGCTTCCAGGCATCGGCGTAGTCGAGCGTCCAGCGCCGGTACTTCTCTTCGCCGGTCAGCATGTAGGCGTTCATCCCCAGGATGGTGGCGGCTAAGTTCAGATTATTGTCGCCCACGCTGTCGAGATACTCGTCGCAGTGCGCCAGCATCTTCTTGTAATTGGCCTGCAGGTCGAGCAGCTTGCCGCGGCCGGCCGGATTGTGCAGCAGGTGAAAGGTGCCGGGCACCGGGTCGCCCACCCAGTCATAGGTGGTCGCCTTGCGCAGCATCGGGCCCAGGCTGCCCGTCCAGATGCTCTTGATGATCTTCTTGGCCGGGTCGTAGTTCGGGGCGTCCGGATCCTCGCCGTTGTACAGGTTGGCGAAGCGAATCATCCGCTGCCGGTAGGTGGCGTCGTTGGGGTTCGACAGGCCCTCGAGCAGAAAAGCGCGCAGACCTTCGGCGGTGTGAAACCAGTCGGACTGCGTGATGAACTCCTGCTTGTAGGCCCCGTTGGCGGCCAGGGCCGTAAGTTTCGTCCGCAGTTCGCCGTACTGCTTCCAGTGCCCCTCCTGCGCGAGCTTATAGCGCGTGAGCACCGAGTCGGCGCCGCCGAGGGCGTGGAGCAGCGTCCAGTTCCAGGTGGTTTCGACGGCGTCGTCGGGTCCGTCGAGCGTACCCCAGCGCGGGGTGTGAGCCAGGTAGCCGCGGCTGTCGTAGTAGCGCTCGGCAAAGCGGTCGACGGCCTCGGAGTTGTACTTCAGCAGCTCGCGTTCGAGCATGGCCCAGGCCGGCGCCGGCATGGGCGTCTTGATGTGCACGGCGGGCGATTGCGCCCACAGACCGGCAGCGGCGATCACAAGAAGAGTCGGGAATCGATGCATCGGCGTGATTCTATCCGATTTCGAAAGCACGGGGCGATACACTGGTCAGGTGATCAGGACCATTGCCTCCCTGCTGCTCCTCGCCTCCCTGGCTCCGGCCGCCGAGATTCGCGCCGGCCACTCGCACAAGGGGGAGGCGTTCGACACCGGCCCCCGTACCCGCCCGCAGCTCATGACCGGCATCGGCCAAGTGCACTTCC
>JADCJL010000224.1 GCA_020247055.1 Acidobacteriaceae bacterium
AAAATCCCCCTCCCCGCCCTCGTCGTCGGCTCGATCGAACGCCCCGGCGATATCGACCGCGCCCGCTTCACCGCCAAGGAAGGCGACCGCCTCGCCTTCGAAATCGAAACCCCGGAAAAGACCCTGCCCCACCTCAACCCTTATCTCCGCATCATCGACTCGGACGGCGTCGAAGCCTTCACCAACATCCTCTCCACCGTCAACTCGAACGGCAACGCCTCGAAGCAAATCAAGCCCAAAACCGTCTTCTCCTTCCCCCGCGGCGGCGAATTCACCCTCGAAATCCGCGACATCACCGCCAGCTACGGCGACCCCGGCATGCGCTACCGCCTCCTCGTCCGGCCTCAGGTCCCCCACCTCGGCGAAGTCACCATCACCGCCGACGCGCTCAACCTCGACCGCGGTAAAACCGCCAAACTCAGCGTCGTCACCGACCAGGAGGAGGGCTTTGAAGGCTTCGTCGTCCTCTCCATCGACGGCCTGCCCCCCGGCGTCACCGCCGTCACCGGCACCGAAGTCGAGCCGGATAGCCCGCCGCAGGAGTCCCAGGCCAAGCGCGAGCGGTTCGTGACCAAAAACAAGAAAGCAACCATCCTGCTCATGACCCGCGCCGACGCGCCCCTCACCCGCCTGCCCGCCGAAGGCCGCGTCTACGCCCAGCCCGTCGTCAACGGAACGTTGGGAGAGAAGATCCTGATCAAGAAGATTCCCATAATGGTGATTGGAGGTGTCCAATGAAGGTGATCGCCAGATTGCTCCTCAGCCTGCTCGCGGGGGGCCTCGCGGCCGCGCCCGTCGAACTGGTCAGCCTGCGCCTCGAACCCGCCCAGGCCGCCCTCCGCGGCCGCGGCGCCTCGCAGCAGTTCGTGGCCATGGGTCGCCTGGCCGATGGCACCGAAATCGACGTCACCGGCGAAGCCGTCTTCGCCGTCCGCGACCAGGCCATCGCCACGCTGCGCGAACGCGGCCGTGTCTTCGCCGCGGCCGACGGCGCCACCCAACTCACCGTCACCGCCGCCGGCAAAACCGCCCAGGCCAATCTCGCCATCAGCAAATCCGACGAAACGAAGCCATTCAGTTTCGGCCGCGACATCGGCGAAATCCTCACCCGCCGCGGCTGCAACAGCTCCCGCTGCCACGGTGGCGTCAAAGGCCAGGCCGGCTTCAAACTCTCCGACAACGCCATCCACGCCCGCGAAGACTACCGCTGGATCGTCGACGGCGGCGTCTTCCAGGTCCTCTCCTCCGAGTCCGGTGGACCGCTCAAACCGCGCATCGATAAGGCCGCGCCCGAGCAAAGCCTGCTCCTCCGCAAAGCCACCATGGAAGCCCCCCACGGCGGCGGCCGCCGCTTCCCCAAGGACTCGGACGACTACCAGGCCATCCTCGCCTGGATCCGGAACGGCGCACCTTTTGGCGAAGCGGCCGGCTCGGAAGGCGCCAAAGTCGTCAAACTCGAAACCTTCCCGCGAGAAATCGTCCTGCCGGCTGAACGCAAACAGCGCATCCTGGTCACCGCCCGCTTCTCCGACGGCCACACCGAAGACTTCACCCACCGCGTCCTCTACACCGCCTCCGACAACGCCATCGCCCGCGTCAGCGGCGTCGGCGAAGTCGAAACCCGCGGCGCCGGCGAAGCGGCCATTCTCATCAAAGCCGCCGGCCGCAGCGTCCGCGTCGGCGTCGGCGTCACCGGCCCGCCCGTCCCCAACTATCCCAAAACGGCCTCGAACAACTTCATCGACGACGAGGTCTTCGCCAAGCTCCGCCGCTTCCAGATCGTCCCGTCGGGCCTGGCCTCCGACGCCGAATTCGTCCGCCGCGTCGCCCTCGATATCGCCGGCCGCATCCCCCCGCCCGAACGCGTCCGCGCCTTCGTCGCCGACCGCGATCCCCGCAAGCGCGCCAAGCTTATCGATGCCCTGCTCGACTCCCCCGAGTACGTCGACTACTGGACCTTCCGCCTCTCGGACCTCTTCCGCGTCTCCATCTTCCCGGTCGGCATCAACCCCAAATGGACGCAGCAGTACTCCGAGTGGATCCGCGAGGCGGTCGAGCAAGACCGCCCCTTTAGCGAAGTCGCCCGCGAACGCATCGCCGCCCAGGGCTACAGCGCCTCCTCCCGGCACTATCTGCCTTACCTCGTCATCCCCCCGGCCGAAAACATGATGGGCGAACAGGTCCGCGTCTTTCTCGGCCGCCGCCTCGACTGCGCCCAGTGCCACGACCATCCCTACGAAGAGTGGACCCAGGATCAGTTCTGGGGCCTCACCGCCTTCTTCGGCCCCATGTTTAAACTCGGCGGCAACCCGGATTCGGTGATCTTCGATTTCCCGCAGGGCAAAGAGGTCGCCGCCGATGTCCCCACCCCCACCCCGCTCGGCGTCTACCACCCGCGGACCAAGCAAAAAGTGCAGCCCATGCTCCTCGACGGCAAGGTGCTGCCCTTTGAGAAAACCGAGTTCCCCCGCGCCGAACTCGCCACCTGGATGACCGCCCACCCCTACTTCGCCGAAGCCGCCGTCAACCGCCTCTGGAGCAACTTCTTCGGCCGCGGCCTCGTCAACCCCGTCGACGACTTCCGGTCCACCAACCCGCCGAGCCATCCCGAACTCCTCGCCAAACTCGCCGCCGAGTTCACCCGCGGCGGCTTCCGCTCAAAAAACATCATCCGCCTCATCGCCAACTCCCGCGCCTATCAGCTCGCAAGCACCCCCACCCCGTCCAACACCGCCGACCGCA
>JADCJL010000225.1 GCA_020247055.1 Acidobacteriaceae bacterium
CCACGCCTCCTCCACCGCCCCCTGCATCACCCCCACCGCCGCCTTCGGCAGCCGCCCCAACAGATGCCCCCGCAGATAAATCCCCGGCTCCTCATCAAAAACAAACCGGTCCCGGAACCGCGCCAACTCATCCCGGCGGTCTGCCGCAATCGCGTACCGCACGCTCCATATCGAAGAGTCCATATACGTTACACTAGCGTCTTGCGCTCTCCGCGGGTCACAGTAGTAATTCCTACACTCTCAGCCGACGCCGCTTTGTGGGAATGTCTGCACTCTCTCGAAATGCAATCCTTCCGGGAGTTTCAAATCGTGATTGTCGATAACAGCGGCCAACAACTAGTCCGCCAGGGCCCCCCCGTCCACGCGGCTATCCTCAATCCCCCCACCAACCTCGGCTTCGGCGCCGCCATCAACCTCGCCGCCCGCGAGTTCCCCGCCGAATTCATCGCCGCCCTCAACGACGACGCCCTCCCCAGTCCCCAATGGCTCGCCGCCCTCGTCGCCGCCCTCGACGCCCACCCCTCGGCCGGCATGGCCGCCAGCCACATCGACAATGAATCCGCCGGCCTTCGCATCGCCCGCGACGGCTCGAGCAAACAACGCCTCCCCATCCCCAGCGACGACGACGCCTGCCTCCTCCCCAGCGGTTGCGCCGCCCTCTACCGCCGCGAACTGTTCACCGCGCTCGGCGGCTTCGACGAGTCCTTCTTCCTCTACTGCGAAGACACCGACCTCGGCCTCCGCGCCCAGTGGGCCGGCTGGCACTGCCGCTACGCCGCCGCCGCCCGCGTCGCCCATCGCTACTCCCACTCGGCCGGCCGCGCCTCCGCCCTCAAAGCCTACCTCGTCGAACGCAACCGCCTCTTCCTTGTCTGGAAGTGCTTCCCCCTCGGCCGCCTCAGCCTCGTCCCTCCCGCGGCCCTCTGGCGTTACCTGCTCCACCTCGCCGCCCTCCTCGCCGGCCGTGGCGCCGCCGGCGAATTCCGCGCCTCCGGACAAAACCCCCTCCAACTCCCCCTCTTCGTCCTCCGCGCCCACGCCGAACTGCTCCTCGCCCTCCCCCGCCTCCTCGCCGCCCGCCGCGCCATCCGCCGCTCCGCCAAGCTCTCCCCCCAGGCCTTCAGCGCCCTCCTCGACCGCCACCGCATCTCCCTCGCCGAGGTCGCCGCCGCGTGATCCGCCCCCAACTCCCCGACTCCCTCATGATCCTCATCCCCGCCTACAACGAAGGCGGGGCCATCCGCCGCGTCGTCACCGAAGTCCAATCCCTCCTGCCCCAAACCCCCATCCTCGTCCTCGACGACTGCTCCACCGACGACACCCGCACCGAAGCCCTCGCCGCCGGCGCCGACGTCATCTCCGTCCCCTACCACCTCGGCCTCGGCGGCTGCGTCCAGGCCGGCTACCGCTACGCCTACGATGCCGGCTTCTCCTACGTCATCCGCATCGACGGCGACGGCCAGCACGACCCCCGCTTCATTCCCGACCTCTTTGCCGCCCTCCGCCACTCTCCCGTCCAGATGGTCATCGGCTCCCGCTACCTCAACGGCAAGGTCCCCGCCACCTCCTTCGCCCGCGGCGTCGGCATTTGGTTCTTCCGCCAGATCCTCCGCCTCATCCTCGAAAAAGAGGTGCACGACCCCACCTCCGGCTTCGTCGGCGTCAACCGCCAGGCCCTCGAAGTCTTCGCTCGCAGCTTCCCGCTCGAATACCCGGAAATCGAAGCCCTCGTCGTCCTCCAGCGCCGTCAGTTCCAATTTGCCGAAGTCCCCGTCGTCATGCGCCGCCGCATGGCCGGCGTCAGCACCATCACTGCCTTAAAATCGTTCTACTACGTTCTCCACGTGCTTCTCGGCGTCATCGTCAATATCCTGAAGTATGAGGGCAAACGCCGAAAAGGATAGCTTGTCATGGATCGCCTCTTAAACGTCGTCACCGGCATGAGCGTCCTGCTCATCGGGCTCGTCTTCTTTGCCATCCGCCGCGCTCACATCCGCGTCGAATACTCCGTCAGTTGGCTCGGCGCCGCTCTGGTCCTTCTCATCCTCGCCCAGTGGGAATGGGCCCTCGGCCAGGTCGCCGAGTTCCTCGGTGTCAATGACGCCCCCTTCGCCCTCCTGCTCATCATCCTCAGCCTCTTCTTAATCGTCTTTTACCGCTTCTCCCTCATCATCAGCGATCTCAAAGACGCCAACATCGCCCTGACCCAAAAACTCGCCATCATCGAATATCAACTGCAGCATGTCCAAGAAAAACAGCCCCCTTCCGGCAACGCCTAGCTCCGGCCCCTCCTGGTGGCCCGTTGCGGCCGGCCTCCTCCTGCTCGCCTTCGCGCTGCTTGAAATCTATGGACCCGCCCTCAACGGACCCTTCCTGTTCGACGATCGCTACCTGCCCTTCCTCCTGCCCGGCTTCGCCGATAACGCCCTCCGCTACTGGGTCGTCGGCGTCCGCCCCCTTCTCATGGTCACCTATTGGGCCAACACCCGCCTGTTCGGCCTCGACCCCTACTGGTTCCACTTCGTCAACCTCATCCTCCATGCCGCCGCCGGCCTCTGCGTCTGGTTCATCGCCCGAAAGCTTACCCAGCACAAAATCCTCTCCGCCTTCTGCGCCCTCGTCTTTCTCTTCCACCCGCTGCAAACCGAATCGGTCTCCTACATCGCCAGCCGCTCGGAGGTTCTCGCCGGCCTCTTCTTCCTCGCCGCCTGGGCCATCTTCCTCTACCGCCGCCAACAAGCCATCTCCCTCGCCGAATCGCTCCTCGTCATGGTTCTCTACGGCATGGCCGTCCTCACCAAGGAACATACCGTCGTCCTCGTTGCCGTCCTCCTGCTCACCGACTACTTCTACAACCCCGGCTTCACCCTCGAAGGCATCAAAAAGAACTGGAAGCTCTACAGCGGGCTCCTCCTCGCCGGTCTCGCCCCGATTCCCTTCCTCCTCCGCACCCTCAAAGATGCCGACTCCGCCGGCTTCAACATGAAGGATCTCACCGCCCTCGACTACCTCCTCACCCAAACCCGCTCCCTCTGGGTCTACGTCCGCCTCTACCTCCTCCCCCTCCAACAAAACCTCGATTACGACATGCCCATCTCCCGCTCCCTGTTCGATTACGGAGCCGGTCTCTGCCTCCTCAGCTGGCTCGTCCTCGCCGCCATCGCCTGGAACAAACGCAAACAGTATCCCCTCGCCAGCTTCGGCTTCTTCCTCTTCCTCGTCCTCCTCGCCCCCACCTCCTCCCTCCTCCCCATCCGCGACGTCCTCGTCGAACGCCGCATGTACATGCCCGTCTTCGCCCTCACCCTCATCGCCGTCGAACTCCTCCGCCGCTCGAAAACCACCCCCACCGTCCTCGCCGTCCTCACTGCCGCCGTCTCGCTCGCCCTCATGGCCGCCACCTACCAGCGCAACGCCGTCTGGAACTCCGCCCTCGCCCTCTGGGCCGACACCGCCACCAAATCCCCCAACAAAGCCCGCCCCCACTTCCAACTCGCCTACGCCCACTATGAAAAGGGGCAGTGCCTCGAAGCCACCCACGCCTACGCCCGCGCCGCCGAACTCCAAAAACCCGACGACCATCTCTACGTCGACTGGGCCCTCGCCCTCGACTGCGCCGGCCAGCCCGCCCTCGCCCTCACTCGCCTCGAAGACGCCAACCGCATCAAACCCTCCGCCCACAACATCTCCCTCATGGGCATGATCCGCGGCAAAACCCAGCAGTACGACGAAGGCCTCGCCGCCCTCGCCGAAGCCGAAAAGCTCGACCCCAACTTCCCCATGCTCCACGTCTACCGCGCCAACATCCTGTTCGCCCGCAACGAACTCGACGCCTCCATCGCCAGCTACCAGACCGCCCTGCGCCTCGCCCCCGACCTCGCCGCCGCCGCCCAGGGCCTCCGCAACGCCCAAAACACCAAAGCCAAAGCCCAAGCCGATGCGCATCGGCGTTAACGCCCTCTATCTCCTCCCCGGCGAGGTCGGCGGCACCGAAATCTATCTCCGCAACTTACTTGAGGCCCTCGCCCAGGAACCCGACGACCACGAGTATCTCCTCTTCACCAATCGAGAAACCGGCCCCGACCTCGCCCCCGCCGACCCCCGCTTCCAACTCTGGCCCCAACCCGTCAACGCCCGCCTCCGTCCCGGCCGCATCCTCTGGGAGCAGTTCGCTCTCTCCACCGGAGACTGCGACTTACTCTTAAACCCCGGCTTCACCGCCCCCTGCCTCGCCCGCTGCCCCCAACTTACCTGGATCCACGACCTCCAGCACAAGCGCCACCCCGAATACTTCAAACCAACCGACTTACTCGCCTGGCGCTTCTTAGTCTGGGCCGCCGCCCGCCGCTCCCAGGCCATCCTAACCTTAAGCGAAAAGTCCAGAGAAGACATCCACGAGATCTACAAAGTCCCCCTCGACCGCATCCACTTAGCCCCGCCCGGAGTCGGCGAAGTCTTCCCCACCCTCAACGCCCAACGCACCGAACCCATCGTCCTCTGCGTCTCCACGCTCCACCCGCACAAAGGCATCGAGACCCTCCTCGAAGCCTTCGAGAAGTTCCGCCAAACGCACCCCAACTACCGCCTCGTCTTAGCCGGCATGAAAGGCTTTCACACCAAAGCCATCGAGGCCAAGGCCGGCCCCAACGTCGAGATCACCGGTTGGCTCGAACGAGAAGCCCTCTACGACCTCTACCGCCGCGCCAGCCTCTTCGTCTTCCCCTCAACCTTCGAAGGCTTCGGCATGCCGATTCTCGAAGCGATGGCCGCCGGCCTCCCCACCATCTGCGCCGACGCCCGCCCCATGAAAGACGTCAGCGCCGACGGAGCCCTCCACTTCCCCCCGGGAAACGCGACAGCCCTCGCCGAGCAAATGCAAAAGGCACTCACCGCCCCCGCCCTGATCGAAAGAGGCAAACAAAGAGCCGCCGAATTCACCTGGCAGAAAACGGCAAAGGCCGTCCTCCGCGCCGCGGTCGAGACCAAACGCCGATGCGCCTGATAAAATTAAGGGCCCTTCACAAGCGGAAGTGTCGTTGAATCCTCTCACGGTGCGCCGATGCTGAGTCCTCGGAACTCCCATACTCGCTCTGTTGCATGTCGAACGTCCAAGCTCACCCCGCGCACCTTCACGAGCACCGGCTCTGCGGGCAGAACCCGAATCGTCACCACAATCTCTCCACCCGATGAGATCGGCAGCGTCGGCGGGAGGTTGGGCAAAGGTCGAGTCGGCAAGAGAGTCACAGCGCCAACATCCGCAGACTCATAAATTTCCAAACCATTCTCCAGTCTCTCTCCTCCCGGTCGGCTTATCGAGACGATTTTCACATGGACGATCTCCCTCGACGTGCCTCCCGTCCACGTTATCGAGAATGGCTCACCAGCCCGAATAACAGTGCCCGGACTCAAATCGGTTGCAATTTCAATGCTCCGAACGGGAAGTACCTCCGAATAAAAGGAATCGACAGTACCTGCACCTGCGGCGCTTGCACCAACGGCGCGCTCGCCTACCGAACCTGGCGGAAGATCACTACTGTACAAATACTCGCCCCACACCGTAGCAATAGGATCAATCACAACTGCCGCCGCACCGCCTCCAGTCCGCAGAGTGAGTTGTCCCACTGACAAATTAGCGCCCGTGTAATCACCACAACCAGGCTGAGGACGTTCTCCAACAAAAGACCGGAAGAAGCCCAAAGGCGGGAACTGAAGCGCAAGCAGGCTGGAGGACTCCCCCTGCGAAAATCGGGCGCTAAAGCTTTCCTGGTGCGACTGTTCCCCGATCCCTGGGCCAAGGACCTCTTTTCTCGTCCACCGCATCTCCCCCAACTGAACTCTCGGTTGTTCAACACACGCTCCACCGCCGTCCCGTACGCTCAAGTAGGTCGTTGCGGCGTCATGGAACAACGAAGCAACGCGAAGGGGAACCCGGCAGCCTTGTGGGCTATTCGCCGGCAGTCGCACATTAATTTGATCGACGCCAACCAAGCCCGGGGCGAGACCACAATACTCAGGGAATCCGAGCGACGTCAAAGCACCAACCTCACCAAGATAGACTCCTGGCGTAAAGCGCAGGAAAGCAAGCGGATCTGCCGGGGCCGGATATCCGGGGTTTGGCGGAAAGAAGGGCGCACCAAAACCGGTGCCAAAAATCGAAACGACGTCTCCGGGAGAGGCTGATTGCGAACTGCTGTTGACGAATGAACGGCCGCTTTTGTCAAAGACTATAGCCGAGGCCGGCCCGCAACGGGATGCAGTTTGCGTGAACACGCTAGGGGCCGTTTGGCTAACCGGAACCGAAACGGTAGCACTCTCGCCAAACGAATTTCTTACCCGGATTGAAGCGACTCCAGCGAGTAAGCGGTAAGGAACCTGAATGTTGACCTGCCGGGGCGAGACGAACAACACCGGAGCCAACGTGCCATTTACCAACACGCTGGTCCCCGCCAGCGACGTCGGCAGCGGGAGCGAAGCCGCCGCTATAGACTGGTCTGCGAGTGAGTTTCCAAACACCGAAACCAATGATCCTGGGGCGATCGGCTGGCTATACGAACCCGCAGTGACAACTGACGACGCTGAAATCTCAGGCGTTTGGGCGTTCGTGCTAGAAGTACACACCAAAAGAAATACCATGCCAAGTCGTATCTTGGTAGTCAACATCGAATATTTTCTAGCTCCTGTTTGGAAACCTCACGGTCGCCGTAGCGCACAACTCACAACTTCAATCGACTCGCAGAACGATCTCAGTCAACCGCTCAGCAGAAGTGACAGCCTTCAGAGATCGCGCGCCGGATGTCACCAATTCACCAGACACCCCTCTGATCCGTAGACCAGAATCCACGAAGAGCTGAACTTCCTGTTCCTCGGGCACATTCACCTCGTAGGTCTTTTCCCCAGCCGCTACCCTAGCAAGCCGAGCAGCCTGGTACGCACCGCTAGGTCCGACCACACCGACAAAAAACCGTCTCTCCGGCGTCGATATGTTTCCAAAACGGTCGGGGAGAATTATGCTATCCCTGCTGTCAATTACCCGAATCGCCAGCGTACCGACTCGGTATAGCTTTAAGGGCTTTACCTCAATGGTCTGATCGGCGGTCAGCGGAACGGAGGGAACTGGTTCCCAAGCACATCCGCTCATGTGCTGGCCCTCCGTGCCAACAGCACAGATCTGATACGTTCCAGCCGACAGAGCGTCCGCTCGAAACGATCCATCACTCCCTACCTTGACGACTCCGGCGTGTCCCGGGCTGACCTGTACAACCTTACCCGACGCGTCCTTCCTGAACTCCGCGAACTGGTGATAGTGGACATTAGCATTAGACACGGGCTGGCCCAGTGCATCAACGACTCGTCCGTAGATGGAAGCCGAATAAGCAGTTCCCGTCGCTATCGGAGTGACGCACATTAAAAATACAACTACAGCTTTGGGGAACGGCTTTGGCTGGATCGCTTTCGTTCTTTTCATCTTTACCATTCCTTAAAAAGTCAACGGGTTGAAGGGAGGATTGACAACATGCGGGCTGAGGTTACAAGCGAAACCGACCTCCGTGCGATGCCATGGGCGCATGTAGACCCGATTGGAAGCATTGGAGTGCAGCGTACTAAAACGATATCCGTTGACAAAAGCCGTTGCGTTACTCGGATTCCAAACGTCGCAATCAACAGGGTTGGTCTCTCCGAACACCACGACATTGGAGGTCAAACCACGATAAGCCAAGTAGGACCAAATCGAGTTGTGGAAGCTTGTCGAGTATTGTTCTGTCTCAGCATTTGTTGGATACACTTTTTGCGAGTGAATATCCGTAGCAGTAGCGGGAGAATGATAAACAGGCGTACTGACCATCAGACTTGGGCTTGGGCTTGTGTCTGAGCTCTGGTAGCATCGCAAACTTCCAAAATCAGTATGGTGAGGAGGGACGCCAAAGCTCGCCCATGGACCAGCGACAGCCGCCAACTGACTGACTAGCGTGAGAAGCAGCGCTGAGTCGCCATAGTAGGACGAACAGTTACCAGTCGCTGGCGTCGGAGATGGTGGGATATTGGCAGATGGAATGATCTGGGCCGCAGGATACCCGTTACTTACCATCTTGGACCGAAGTACACCAAGAACATCCGTGCTAAACCCGCCCGGATTGTAATCATAGATAAATCTCGCCATCACGGTAAAATCTGTCATGTTAGTTTCTTGATAGTAATCGAATGCGTTGACAGACACACGTTCGGTCTGTGCTTTATTCAGGACCGTATCGATAAGGTTAAAAAACCGATCCCAACCCCAGAAGATATCGCTTGGGGTACGCGCCGCGAGTTGGTAGCTCTGGTTATCGCAAGTGCGGTCTGGAAAGCCCTGGATGGTGTCAAGTCCGTACGGGAGCCAAGGGACGAAATTCAATGTCTTGGTGACTCCGCAAGTCTCAACTGTACGAGGTATCACCATCGCAGGTGGACCTGACCAGGTATCCAGAACCGGAGTGGGCGTAATTGTAGTAATTCCGTAAGAGCGAAGATCAGAGAACAACAATTGGAGATTGCTAGCCCACGCAGCGCTAACATTTCCAGCCGAATCGAACGGAGTGCTGTGGTAGCCCCCGGCCAAGGTGAAGAAGAAGCGGACGCCGGTGACGCCCTGACTACGCCAATTGTTCTGCACAGAAGGATTTACCTGGAACAGTTTTTGGATGCATTGACGTACGGTCTGGGCACTTGTACAGCCACTTATCAACGCTCCTGATCCCGATGTTGTGTAGAGATCGATCGGCATAGCGCTTAGATTAAGCTCCAGCTTGGACGTGACGTTGCCCGTCATCCATGTACCCAACGTTTGCCAGCTAGACGATCCACCTGAATCCGATGCGCTTACCCAAACAAGTTGATTCTCTGCCGGTGGAGCTTTCAATTCGATGTTCACTCGCAGGATGCCGGCAAGCCCAGTGGCTGTCCAGCTAGAGCCGAGACCGTACACCCTACAAAATTGACTTTCCACACTACCGGAACCATTCAAGAGCAGGCTGTGCCAAGTGCCGTTATCGTAGAGGACCAACGTGTTTGACGGCTCGTGATAGCCAAAGTAGCATGCCGAAGTTGCACTCAGCCATTCGTTCATGAGGACCGTGACAACTCGGGAAGCTGTACTAGCGTGGCGCACGGCGAACGAAACCGGCACAGGACCGATTCCGATCGGCCTTGCGGGCGCCATAGAAACAGGCATCGGCGAACCCGTGGGAATCGGGCTGACGCCATAGACGCCTAGTCTTTGCCAGCCAGTGCTGGTGGCGCTTCCGTCGCTCGCCGCAACATAAAGCACTTTATTGCCAGAGAATGACGACGAAAAAGAGATATTTAGCGATAGTGTCAGTACGCCACCATTCTGGTTGAACGACGAACCGATTCCGCTCACCGTACACTGACTGTTTGTTGCCGAACCTGACCCTGGAAGCACGAACGTTCCGGCAGGAGTTCCACCGGCGTCGCCGGCATCATTGACAAGCAACACAAGACCTGATGCCCTGACAAAGGCGATATAGCAAGCCGAAGCTCCCGAAAGAGCGTCATTAATGAGCAGATTTGTAACCGCTATGTCACTGGCACCGTCGGGATCACGGAATGCCATGGTGAAGGTTGCGCTAGAGTTTACTCCAGAGTGAGGGGAGATGCTTAAGGCCGATGGTGCAGCCGCTCGCACGGGTCCTGCTAAGGCGGCTAGCGCTAAAACACCACAAATGGAGTATAAATAGTTGTTAAATATTTGGCAATGTCCTTCACTTTGACAGGTTAATCCAAGTTCTTCCTGGAATCAAGAATAATCTTGTTTCAATTCCGTAGATTTGTACGACAACTCGGGCATCCGAAGCGCTTGCGCTAGACATCTTGAGATCATTCCAAAATCGAATTCTTTTTCGACCAGATAGTTCGCTACAGCAGGCACTGCTGTATTAGGAGCGAACAGGAGCACAGCCACAACCCGACCGACGATGGCCCCCGGCGAACGACACAAGCGATTCGGCCCAACAGACTTAGGTCGCCCTATGCAACCGACATCGCTGCGGCCGGTCGGGGCATCGAGCCCCGTCCAGCCGCCAGGTATGCATCCGACCAACTCACCCCCAGCCTGTTGTTCACGAAGTTCCCGCCACCGGCTTCAACATGAAGGACCTCACGGCCACCGACTACCTCCTCACCCAGGTCCGCGCCCTCTGGGTCTACGTCCGCCTCTACCTCCTCCCCCTCCAACAAAACCTCGATTACGACATGCCCATCTCCCGCTCCCTATTCGATTACGGAGCCGGTCTCTGCCTCCTCAGCTGGCTCGTCCTCGCCGCCATCGCCTGGAACAAACGCAAACAGTATCCCCTCACCAGCTTCGGCTTCTTTCTCTTCCTGATTCTCCTCGCCCCCACCTCCTCCCTCCTCCCCATCCGCGACGTCCTCGTCGAACGCCGCATGTACATGCCCGTCTTCGCCCTCA
>JADCJL010000226.1 GCA_020247055.1 Acidobacteriaceae bacterium
CGCCACCACCTGCCGATCCTGTACCACCGCCTCGGCATTGAAACGCGCATACAGGTCCACATCCACGTTTGCCGTATCCGTCGCCAGCCGGATCTCCAGGCGCGTCGCCCCCTGCGGTACGTCAATCCGGTAAGCCGCCGCCCCCGCTAACAGACTTCCCACCGTCGTCGGTTCAATCGTAACCGTCCGCGTCTGCCCCGAAGTCAGCGCCACCGCCGGCGAAACCGGCGGCGTGGTCGTCCCCCCCGTCACCGTCGCCGTCAGCGTCCCCCGCACCGTCGCCCCGGTCGTAAACAGCGCCATGGCAACGAAATAGGTTCCCGGCTGCAGCGCCGGGCTCGTCGAGGGGGTGATGACAATCGTTTCATCGCCGCTGTCGTTGGTGGACGAAAAGTCCGCCGTCACCCGCCCGCCGCTCAGTGCCGGGGCACTGCCACGACGGACGAAAAGATCCAGATCTGCCCCCGCGGTAGTCGTCCGCAGCCGGACCTCCAACCGCGTGGCCCCCTGCGGAACCTCGACCCGGTAGACCGACGCGCCGTCGAGCAACGTGGGCGAATCCACGGGCCCCACCGTGAAGCTGGCCGGCGCGTTGTTCGTGAGAAGCGTCCCGGTGGTCCCCCCTGTCGGCGGCGGGGTCGGCGTTGTGCCCGTCGTCCGCTCTTCGAGATAGCTCTGCAGCGCCGGATAGGCCACCGAAAACCGCCCGTACCAGTCGTAGGCCGGACGCAGGTCACATTCCGTCTGCCCCGCCGGCGGCTTCGGGCCGCCCGACAGCATCCCGACAATCTGCCCTTCCCGGTTAAAGATCGGCGAACCGGAGGAGCCACCCTCGGTCACGCCCTCCCGCCACGTGATCGTGTGATACTTCGACTCCGGCCGGCCCCGCGTGAGAATGGGCTCGGCCTTGTTGCCGAAAGAGATCCGTTTGTAATCTCCGGTCGGATGGTGGATTCCCGTCACCTCCGCCCCCACCTCCGGATCCGCTGAATTCCACCCCGACAGCGTGACGCCATTCGGCAGCGTCCCGGTCAGGCGCAGCAGCGAATAGTCGCCCAACTCGAGCGATCCGCTGGTCAGGAAGGTCGCACCCAGGGTGGTCGGCACGTCCCGCAGGTTGCGCGGCGGTCCGTCGCAGACGCTCGACTGATAGAACCAGAACACCTGCACACTCCGGGCTTCGGCCTGGTTACTGACGCAATGGTCCGCCGTCAGAAAGTAAGGGATGCCGCTGCTGTTCCGCGTATTGATGAGCGAGCCCGAACAGAACGCCCCGCCGCCATCGGTTTCAAACAGATACCGTCCCACGCTGCGCGCGCGCTCGTCCCAATCGGGGTAACAAGCCACGTCGAGGTTGCAGGGCAGCGCCGCCGCCCGCGCCCCGGCCTTTCCCGGCGCGAGATTCGCCAACAGGTGGCTGATCCGTCCCACGGCAAAGGGGAGCATCCGGGCCGCTCCCGCCGGCACCTCGAACTCCAGCACCAGCGACTCACCCTCCACAAGACCGGTCCAGAAGTCCTCCCCACCTTCATAGGGCCCCACCGGCTGCGCCGGGTTAGCCTCGTCGCCCGGGTAGAGCCACAAGCGGCCCGCCCCCCTCGCTAGGCCGAGAATTTCGAGCCGCAGGCCTCTGGCCCCCGGACTACGCAGCGCCGCTTGAAAGACCGCCCGGCCATCCGCCAGATCGCTCCACTGGCCGCGGGCAAGCCACTCCCGGCCGCCCAACCGGTGCACCCCGGCCCGGATCACCCCCGGCTTCAGCACGGTGGAGGCGCTCTCGGCCGCCGCCACCGGCCCGAGCCAGTACTCCGCCACCCGCGCTGGCCTCGCCAGCGGCCGGCGCGCCGCCGGCGCCTCCACCGTCTTCAGCTTGAGCGAGGGCACCGGCCCGGCCCAAAGCGCGGGCACGCAGAACAGCAGAGCAAAGCGGTACATAAAAGACCTATGTGAGAAGCCCGCGCTTGACCTCGCCGTGGACGTCCGTCAAGCGGAAGTTACGGCCCTGGAACTTATAAGTTAGCTTCGTATGATCGAAGCCAAGCTGGTTGAGAATCGTGGCGTGCAAGTCATGGACATGGACTTTATCTTTGGCTACGTTAAAGCCGAGTTCGTCGGTTTCCCCGTAGGTGATGCCCGGCTTGAAGCCCCCGCCGGCCATCCACATGGTGAAGGCGTTCGGATGATGGTCCCGGCCATCGCTGCCGCCCTGCACCATCGGCGTCCGACCGAACTCGCCGCCCCAGATGACGATCGTATCGTCGAGCATGCCGCGCTGTTTGAGATCCTGGACGAGCGCCGCGCACGCCTGGTCGGTATCTTTGCAGTTCTGGGTAATGTCCTTGACGAGATTGCCGTGCTGGTCCCACGCCTCGTGAAAGATCTGCACGAAGCGGACGCCCCGCTCGCTCAAGCGCCGGGCGAGCAACACCGTGTTCGCGAAGCTCGGCTTGGCCGGGTCGGCGCCGTACAGATCGAGGATGTGCTTGGGCTCCTGCGACAGATCCATCACGCCCGGCGCGCTCATCTGCATCCGGTAGGCCATCTCGTAGCTCGCAATCCGCGTCGCGATCTCCGGGTCGCCCGTCGTATCCAGCTTCATCTGGTTCAGACGCTTGATGGCTTCGAGCGAGTCCTGCTGGAGCTGATTGTCCACCCCGGCGGGATTGGAAAGATAGAGCACCGGATCGCCGGTCGAACGGAACTGCACGCCCTGATGCGTAGTGGGCAGGAAGCCGGACCCCCAGCAGGAGTTGCCCCCGCTCGGCCCCTTCTTGCCGGTCGAGAAGACGACGAACGCCGGCAGGTCTTTCGATTCGCTGCCGAGGCCATAGGTGACCCAGGAGCCGATGCTCGGCCGGCCGAAGATCATCGCGCCCGTGTTCATCATCAGCTGCCCCGGCGCGTGATTGAACGCGTCGGTCGACATGCTCTTGACGATGGTGATGTCGTCGACCACCTTGCTCAGATGCGGCAGCAGCGGACTCAACTCCGCGCCGGAGTTGCCGTAGCGGGCGAAGGGGAACTTCGGGCCGAGGAGCTTTGAGTTCGGGTTGATAAAAGCGGCGCGGTAGCCTTTCAGCAGCTCCGCCGGAGGCAGTTGACCATCGAACTTGGCCAGCTGCGGCTTGTGATCGAACATCTCCAGATGGCTCGGCGCGCCGGCCATGAAGAGGAAGATGACGCGTTTGGCTTTGGCGGGGAAGTGGGGTTGCGGATTGGCGGCGGCGAGGGCATTCATCGCCATCGCCCCAAGGCCAACGCCACACTGTTCAAAGAACCAACGCCGGCTGATATTCGACATGATTTATTCCTTCGTGATGGTTTCGTCGAGGTTGAGAAGAACGCGGGCCACGGCGGTCCAGCCGGCCGCGGTCGCCGGGGCGACGCCGGCGGGCGGGTCGCCGCCGAGGAGGTCCTGCGGGTTCAGGCTGCCGCTGGTGAAGCGCTGCGTCTGTTTTTCGAGCAGCGCGAGCAGAATCGTCCGCTCCTCCGGCGCCGGCTTGCGCGCCGCCACGCGGCGGAAGGCAAACTCGACGCGCTGGGCGTCGGATTTGCCGCCTTCGCGCAGCGTCTTCAGCGCGAGCGCGCGGGCGGCTTCAAGAAACATCGGTTCGTTCAGCGCCGTGAGCGCCTGCAGCGGGGTGTTCGAACGGGAGCGGCGCACGCAGGCGACGTCGCCGTTCGGGGTATCGAAGTTCGAGAGCATCGGATAGGGCACCGAGCGGTAGCGGTGCGTATAGACCGCCCGGCGGTACCGGTCTTCGCCCTTCTCCTCCTTCCAGATCTTGGGCCCGTAGGAGTTGGGCGGCAGAAAGAGGAACTCGGGCGCAGCGGGATAGACGGCCGGGCCGCCAATTTTGGGGTTGAGCAGGCCGGCGGCGGCGAGCGTGATGTCGCGAACCACTTCGCCTTCGACGCGGAGGCGGGGCCCGCGGGCGAGCCACTTGTTGAATTGATCTTTCGAGAGCAGCTCCGGCGTTGCCTTCGAGCTTTGCTTGTAGGTGGCGCTCGACACGATCAGGCGGTGCAGCTTCTTCATGCTCCAGCCGGAGTCCATGAACTCGACGGCGAGGTAGTCGAGCAGCTCCGGATTGGACGGAGCGTCGCTTTGTTTGCCGAGGTCTTCGGGCGTGGTGACGAGGCCCTGGCCGAAGTAGGCCTGCCAGACGCGGTTGACGAAGGCGCGGGCAGTAGTGGGCGACTGGCGATCGACGAGCCATTTGGCGAAGGTCAGGCGGCTGGGTTCGGCGCCAGCGGGCAGCGCATGGAGGAAGGCGGGCACGCCGGGCTGGACAAGCTTGCCCGGCTTCAAGAAGTCGCCGCGCAGCAGGAGCTTGGTGTCGCGCATGGTTTCGGCCCGGCCGAGGACCAGTTGCGAGGTCGGCTCCGGGTGCTGCTTCCACAGCGCCTCAATGGCTTCGTTTTGCTCTTTCCACTCGGAGACGGTCTGCCGCCAGGTGGAGAAGTGGAGCGGCCCCTGCGCGACGGCATCGGCGGCGGTAGAGACGGACAGGCGCATGCGGCCCAGGTTGTTGTTCTGGTTGTCGTCGCTGTTCCAGCCTCCGTGGTTTTGCTTGAGGTAGATGTTGAGGATGGTGCCCTGGGGGTAGCCAAAGGGCTTTTCGGTGATGAAGACGGCCTGCCGGGGTTGATTCCGGCGGCCGGGGCCGGCGTCGATGCCCCAGGCGGTTTTGTCGTCGCCGTCGATTGCGTAAGAGACGGGGCCGAGGAGGCGTTTGGAGTTGTCGGTCTTGTCCCAGTAGATGGGCTTGAGCGGGGTGGGCGCCATTTCGAAGTCGGCCGAGGCGCGGACGAACTTGATCTTTTCGATCTTGTCCGGAGCGTCCTGCGGGGCGACTTCGAGTTCGATTTCCGTCAGCGCGCCGGTGCCCTCGATGGACCGGCCGGGGCCGCCGTGCGGCAGGTTGGGATCCTTGAGCAGTTCGACGCGGATGGCCTGGAGGCCGGTCTCGCTGGTTTTGACGACCATCTTGGCGCGATGGCGCGTGGGAGCGTAGCCGGCGGCGAGCATGGAGCCGTCGCCTTTGGGCAGGTACTTCTGGCCGCCGGTGGAGATGTCCTCGACCGCGGGGGTCAGGGTCGTCCAGGCGGGTTGGGGCTTGGCGGAGGCGTTCAGGCGCTCGCGCCAGTCGGGATTCTTGTGTTGGAGGTCGTCTTCGATTTCCTTGATGCGCCGGAGGAGGTCGGCGCGCTGCATCTGCTGTTCGGGGGTGTAGACGCTGACGCTGCCTTCGGCCGAGTCGTTCAGGAAGGCGAAGATTTTGTAGTACTCCTCCTGCGTGAGGGGGTCAAATTTGTGGTTGTGGCACTGGGCGCAGCCGATGGTGACGCCGAGGATGCTTTTGCCGATGGTGTCGACGCGGTCGAACATGGCTTCCATGCGGAACTGTTCGGGGTCGACGCCGCCTTCTTCGTTAACCATGGAGTTGCGGAGGAAGCCGGTGGCGACGAGCTGGTCTTGCGTGGGGTTCGGGAGCAGATCGCCGGCGAGCTGCTCGATGACGAACTGGGAGTAGGGTTTGTCTTCGTTGATGGCCTTGATGACCCAGTCGCGGTAGAACCAGACGAAGCGTTGTTTATCTTTTTCAAAGCCGTCGGAGTCGGCGTAGCGGGCGGCGTCGAGCCAGTGGCGGCCCCAGCGTTCCCCGTGATGGGGCGAGGCGAGGAGTCGTTCGACCTGCTTTTCGTAGGCGTTTTTGCTTTTGTCGGCGAGGAAGGCGTCGACTTCGGCCGGGGTGGGCGGTAGGCCGGTCAGGTCGAGCGCGAGGCGCCGGAGCAGGGTGGTCCGGTCGGCCTCGGGCGAAGGGGAGAGGCTTTCGGCGGCGAGTTTGGCGCGGACGAGATAGTCGATAGGATGGCCGGCATTTTTGGGAATGCTGGGCCGGACGGGCGGGATGTAGGCCCAGTGTTTTTTGATTTCGGCGGCTTTGGCGCTGGCGGCTTCGGGCCATTCAGCGCCCTGGGCGATCCAGTTTTTGATCGTATTGATGGCGGCCGCGTCGAGGGGTTTGCCGCCCATGGGCATGCGGGCCTGGTCGGTGGTTCCGGCGATGCGCTGGAAGAGGGTGCTTTGTTCGGGCTTGCCGGGGACGATGCCGGGCTGGCGGCTTTGGCCACCGGCAAAGGCCAGGGTTTTCGAGTCGAGCCGAAGGGCCCCGAGTTGGACCTGGGGGCCGTGGCAGTTCGCGCAGGATTTTTCGAAGATGGGGCGGACGTCGCGCTCGAAGTCCACCTTTTGCATGGGGGGCTCGGCGGTCTGGGCCCAGGAGAAAAACGCGGCTCCGGCGGGGAGCAGACAGAGGAGCAACTTCTTCGACATAGCTTGCTGCCTCTATCGTATACCCTCCGCGCGGGTTACTTTTGTTGGGTGGCGGTGCTCAGCAACAGGGAGTTGAACAGGAGTTTATAGGTCCCGTGGGGTTGGGCGCGGAAGGTGATTTCCGGGCCCATCATCATCAGCTTGCCTTCGCCGACCGGAACTTCGGCAACAGCGACGCCGCCTTCGAGGTACTTTTCGCCCCAGGCCCAGCCGCTGCGCAGGGGCGAGGAGCCGAACCAGGCGACGGGCTTGACGCCGCGGGCCATGGCCTCCGGGGCGAGTTTGAAGACGGGGCTGTCGTTAAAGAAGACGTCGACCTTGTCGTCGAGGCCGTAGGCGACGGGCTGGGTGTTATCAACGTTCGCTTCGAGGACGCTGCCAGGCACGTAGTATTTTTCGCGCGGGAGGGAGCGTTCGCGGCCGTCGCGGCCGCGTTCGACCATGGCGTCCTTGACGGGGAGGCCGAGATGGGCCGCCAGGTAGTTACTCGAGCCGATGGTGATGACGGCGCCGCCGGACTCCAGGAAGGCTTTGAGTTGCGGGACGGATTTATCGGCGGTGACGCGGCCGAGCCAGGGCTGGAACTGCGCGGGGACGTCCTCGCGATTGGTTTCCGCAGCGCGCCCGGCGCCGCGGCCATTTTCCGGCCCCATGCCCGCGGGCCGGGGGATAGCGCCGCCGACGAAGAGGATGACGTCATACTTCTGGCGGAGGTTGCCCGCGTCAATGGCCTGGGGGTAGATGACTTCGAAGGGGAACTCGAAGCGTTCGAGCAGGAAGCGCACCCAGCCGGACGGCATGGAGCCGCCGTATTGGTCCCAGAGGGCGATGCGCGGGGCCGCCAGTTTGAGCGCCTCCCCGGCGGGGCGGGCGGCGACGGCTTTGGCGTTAAACCCGAACTCGGCGGCGGCCTTTTCGATGAGCGGCCGCGTGGCCGGGTTGGCCGGCACATAGAGAGCGCCGGGGCCATAGAGGGGATCGTCCTTGATGCCTTGCTTGAGCCAGAAGACGTCCTGCTTGGCGGCGATTAAGCGGTTGGTGAGGATGAAGCTGTCGTTGACTTTGTGGCTGATGAGGTAGCCGGCGCCGGAGCCTTCGACCTTGCCGACGGGAGGCTTTTCGAGGGCGCCCCACGGGAGCTTGGCGAAGGGTCCGTCGAAGGCATCGAGGACGCGATGGAAGCGGACGCCCATCTGATAGGCGAGGGTCCAGCCGGCGTTGTCATACGGGGGGATGGGCGGGCCGCCTTCGTAGCGGAAGTCGTTGGGATGGTCCTGGGGCTCGAACATATCGAGGACGTGGGGCCGGAAGGCCTGGGCGGTCTTGACGACGTAGGAGCCGGCGGGATAGGTTTTGCCCGCGACGGTGAAGGCGGCGGTGGCCTTATGGATCTGGATGCCGTTTTTGACGAGCGCGTTGATGAACTTGACGGCGGTGGGGAAATCGGGCTGATCGGCGGGGATGATGTAGCCGCGGGGGTCGCGCAGTTCGGGGCGCTTCATGGTTTCATAGAAGCGGGCCGGGGCGGACTGCGCGTTGGCCTGCCGTCCGGAGGACTCTTTGGCGATGAGGGCTTTGACGGC
This sequence comes from Acidobacteriaceae bacterium, assembly GCA_020247055.1. Classification (GTDB taxonomy): domain Bacteria; phylum Acidobacteriota; class Terriglobia; order Bryobacterales; family Bryobacteraceae. The sequence goes on from JADCJL010000226.1 coordinate 7,924, forward strand.
TTCGATGCGCTTGGGGGTCATGGTCCAGCTATCTTTGCTGCCGCGGTCGATGGAGTTTTTGCCCATTTTCCAGATGTTGAACAGGAAGTGTTCGCGCTGGCGGGAGGCGAGATCGAGCACGGCGCGGTTAGCGGTAATGGAGTAGTCAATGGACTGGCGGTAGTGCCATTTTTGGGGGGCGATGGGCATGGGAAGGTCGCCGGCGGGCAGTTGGCGATTGGGGACGAAGGCGACGTCCATGGGGGTGGGGGAGCCGATGATTTCGGTGAGGAGGCCGATCATGTTGTGGAAGTAGGTGGTGGTGCGCAGGCCGCCGTTGTACCAGGTGGAGTAGTTGGCGCCGCTGCGCATGGTGGAGCCGGGCTTATCTTCCTGGACGAAGCGGGAGTGCATGGCGGCGCCGACGAGGTCGAGCGAGGTAACGATGAGGGGGTCGATGTTGTAGTTGAAGGGGTCGCGGAAGGGCGGCGCGAAGATGACGGTGCCGAGGGGCCCGGTCTGATGGTGGTTGTACATGACCTGAGGGAACCACTCGAGGAAGAGCTGGCGATTCATGTTGACGGATTCGCGGAGGTTGGCCATGTAGAAGTCGCGGTTGTTGTCGTGGCCGGCGTACTTCTGATAGAGGCGGGGCGCGCCGGTCATGACGCGTTTTTCGGGGACGGGTTCGCGCATGTACCATTCGCTGATGAGGTCGTGGCCGTCGGGATTGGCGTGGGTACAGAGGATGATGACGTCGTTGAGGATGCGCAGAGTTTCGGGGTCGTTGCGGCTGGCGAACTGCCAGATGGTTTCGATGAGCTGATGGGTGCCGACGGTTTCGGTGGAGTGAAGGCCGCCGTCGATCCAGACGACGGCTTTGCCTTCGGCGGCCAGGGCGCGGGCTTCGGCTTCGGTGAGATTTTCGGCACGGGCGAGGCGCCGGGCGATTTCCTGGTAGCGGGCCAGTTTGGCGAGGTTGGCCGGGGCCGAGATGATCATCATGTACTGGGTGCGATCTTCTTCGGTTTTGCCGATATCGACGAGGCGCAGGCGATTGGACTCGGCGGCGAGTTTCTTGAAGTAGGCTTCGGTTTGTTTGTAGGTGGTGAGGTGGTAGTCATCTCCGATGGCGAAGCCGTAATGATCCTTCGGGCTCGTGAGTTTCTGGGCGGCCAGCGGCATGGCCACGAGGGCAAAAGCGGCGAACAGGGAGAACAGGCGCATGGAATCCTTGGGGGTTCGGCAACGTCGCGGTTGACTAATAGGGTGAGGGTGACAGACGGTTGGGACCGGTGTCAACGCGGAATTGGGATCTCGTGGGTTGCTTTTGGGTTCTTGCTGGGTTCTGTTGGGTTCTAACCGGGTACGGTAATCGAAAGAACCGAACTTGTAAGTGATTTCTTTTGAGCAACTTCCTGGGTTCTTCCTTGCGCGCGCGTGACGCGCGCGGGAGAGGTCTTTTTTCGACGGGCGGGTAGAACCGGCGGCCTGGCGGGGTTCGATGCCCCGCCGGGCCGCCGCCGGTGGGCTGGCTGGCTGCGGCCGAGTGGTGACTGGCTTGGGGATCGCTAGCGAATTGGGCTGTTGGTTGGGCATGGGGGAAAAGCTGTCCGGGATGTTTTGATAATGGCAGGGGGGCGGGGGGAATCCGGGTGGGGGTGTCGCGGGAGGCCCGTGGTTATTGGGGGAAAAAATTCCGATGGGTTGTGAACGTGATATCGGGCGTGCGCAGAGGTCGGGACGGGCCGACCAATGCGGTAGTACACGTGGGCTTGTTTGCCGGGCGGGGTGAGAATGATGGCGCGTGCTTCGGGGGCTGGCCTGACGGGCGGCCAAGATATCAAACTCGAGCGAACACTGGCTCAGAGCGCATCAACACACGGCGCTGAGGCCGGTTCGAAAAACTTGCCTAGTCTTTTCTGAAGGCGTTCGCGGTCTCCGGTTTCGCATTCCCATATCACCAGAATGCTCCAGCCCAGGACCCTCAAGCGCCGACGATTAGCGCGGTCCCTCTGGCGATTTGCTTCTAACTTTGGCACCCAGTACTCGGGGCGGGTTGCCGGCATACGGCCCTCGCGACAGGCGGTATGACCATGCCAGAAACAACCGTAGACCTCGATCACCTTACGCAAACGGGGGAAAACCAAATCGGGTTTCCCTGGGAGGTTCTTAACGTGCAAACGATACCTGTATCCCATAGCATGAACCATACGGCGAACGATCATTTCCGGAGCGGTGTTCTGGCTCCGAATCCGACGCATGTTTTCAGAGCGGCGCTCCGGGGGTAAGGAATCTACCATACTCCAAGGACTCATCCATTTGTCATGGCGGCATCGAATTCGGCCTACGACTCCAAATCGGCAGCTAACAATCGCTGTTCTTCTGGGGATGGTTTGAGTGAGATGAATTCGTCCGATCCGCACGGTGGGAGACCGAGGCGGCGGATCACATCACGATGATTTCGTCCCCAGAGCAGGGCGATTCCATCTTTGCTCAAAGAATCTCGTGCACCACCGTTTCGGCGAAGGCGCTTCATGGAATCTTTTTGCTGCGCCACGGACTCTACGACGCTGCGAGGAATCGGCGTGCGCTGCACCAAGCGGAATAGAGTTGCCAGCCGCTCTGTTCCTCCCCGCGGAGCCTTGATGGCGGCCTGGGTAACCGGGTCCTGCTGCTCCCAAAAGTTTTGTGGATAGGGTTCATCCTGAAGAATCCATCTGACTTGGGAATAGCCCTCGCGTGAGATACCTCTCTTGCTGTCGCGATTCCCGCCCTGGTTGAGCAAATGCTCTCGAATCACAAGGATACCAAGACTGCAACGGGCGCTCTTTTCGTTGATTCTGATGAGAATGCAGGGATGACCGATGGCTTCGGGAGGGATGGACCATTGCTTATGAATCGTGTTCTTTACGTCCACTTCGACACCATCTATCAATAAATCGAGACGGTTGCCCTTGGGGATCCCAAGCAGCTGTCGAAGCCGGATCTCTACCTTGGTGCCGATATAGGTCTTTTCTGTCTTCTCGATCTCCTTGAGCGTGAACCGGTTACTGTGGGGAGTGTCGATCACGGCGTCGAGTATCTCACGAATCATGTGCCCAAAGGTTGCGGCAAAATTCACCCGTCGACCAACAACCTGAAGAATGGCCGCCTCGATCCGCGCTACGAGGGCGGCATCCCGCTCCTGTTCGCTGGTCACGCCCGGCTCCAGTGGAACAACCGACCGAGACTATCGCCGCAAGCTCCCATGGGATAAGCCTATCACCATGGAGGGGTACCTCCAACCGAAAAGGGCGGTACGATGCCTAACTCGCGGCTAGAACCATGCGGGAAACCGACAGGCAGGATTTCAGGCTGCTTGCGATCGCCCGGGCAAAGGGTGGCGGAAATGCATTGCCAACTTGACGGTACGCGGCCGTTTTGCCGCCGCTAAACTGCCAGCAGTCCGGGAAGCCTTGGATACGGGCGACCATGCGAACCGTGAGGCGGGGCATCCCAGTAAATCCCTTTTCTGGCGCAGAATTGGCTATCCCGAGGCCATCGACATGCAAACTCGCCCATGCCCGCCGGGCCCTTGTGGGTCCCAGGTCTGGCCCGCCGTGCTTTTTAGATCCCCCCACGACTGTGGGGGCGATCTCGTTGGCGTGCTGACGCCATGGCCCCGCCCCCTCCCAACCATTGGCAGCCATCAGATCATGGAGCACGTCACCGACGGGAAGAGGCGGGGCCGTGTGCGGTTCGGGCCAGGAGAAATCCTCCGATCGCTCTTTGCGCACAGCGACAAAGACGACGCGAGGGCGAAGCTGGGGGACACCGAAGTCCGATGCATTCATCAGCTTCCAGCCGGGGCGATATCCCAGTTTTTCGAGTTCCGTACCCACATATTGGCGATAATCAGCGAAAACAGCGTCGAGAATGCCACGGACATTTTCGATCATTATCGCTTGCGGGCGGATTTCGTCTACCAGCCGGATCATTTCAGGAAAGAGGTTGCGTTCGTCCTTTTCTCCTAACTGCTTTCCAGCCTTGGAGAAGGGCGGACAAGGCAATCCACCGGAAAGAATCTCGACCCCACGAAAGGGCCGACCATCGAACTTGGCGAGATCGGTCTCCATGACATTCCATTCGGGACGATTGAGCCGAAGCGTCGCGCAGGCATGCTGATCGATCTCGACCAGCCCCTGGTGGTGAATCCCTGCTAGTTCATAGCCCAATGCTTGACCGCCCGCGCCAGCGCAGAGTTCCAGAGTACTGATGCCGATTTTGTGAAGCACTCCCTTACAGCTTAGCGAAGGTTCGAACCCGGAAGACCAGGTTTCTTCGGTAAAACCGGGAAAACAGGACTGCACAAACGGCGAGATTCGGTTTTTCTTCGCCATATCCACATTATCGTCAAACACCGGGCTGGCTTTAGCAACATTGTGATCCGGCCGGACCCTGTGATCGGCAACAGCGAATTACAAGGTGACCACGAACAACGAAATCACTCCTGGCGGGGACGGCGTCAAGAAACCAGCGGTAAAGGTCAAACGGAAGGTACGGGCAGCGGAAGATTCTTACGTCCTGGCCGATTAGGCGATTAGAAGAACGGGCTCATGATGTGGCCGCACGAGCTGTTCAGTGCAAGGTGCGGCCAAGCCGAGGGTTCTGCCCTCATCGTCACCGAACTCGACTTCGTAGACCTTCGGGGCTGGAACCTCCACTATCGTGCCGACCTGCCCGCGAACCAGCCCATGAAAAGGAAAGTCTACCGTCAACCACTTTGATCAGCTGAATCCGCAAGGGACCATTAAGAAGCTTCGCCAGCGGGTGGCGAGACTGAATTGCCGCCAAGTTCGAAACCATTGGCGTTGAACTAACGCCAGTTCCGCCAAAGAAGAAGCGGGAAGGCACCGGAAGAACCCGACGGCTACGGAGATAACTGATGGCGTTATCGGGTGCTAGTGGCAGTGATTTTCGAAGAACCGGACAGGGGTCTTCAAAACTCGGCCATTTTCCGAGGGGTCACTGGGACAACCCTGCCCGGACGAAGCAGCATGAGATACATGGCACTTCAATTCGATGTCGTGATTAAACGGGATGAAGAAGGCATGTACGTGGCTTCGGTTCCCAAATTGCCTGGCTGCCGCGCCGATGCCGCGTCGCTCGATGAGTTGATGGCGGAGATCCGTGAGGCCATTGCATTATGTCTGGAGGCAAAGGGCCTGGCGCCCGCGCCCTTTGAATTCATCGGCATTCAACGTGCGTGTGACCATCGCCGCATGAACACTCTCCCGCGGCCCACGGGAAAAGAGTTGGTCAGCGCCCGGGAACGTGTAGGTTTTGTGGCCGAACGTATCAGAGGCAGTCACTGCTTCCTTCGGCATCGGGATGGCCGCGCCACGGTCGTGCCCCTGCGCAGCCGCACGCTGGACCTGGGCTTGTTGCGGAGGATTTTGGCCGACTGCTCGATGGAACGCAACGATCTGCTGGATTTACCGTAGCCTCCGCTCGACGATGTTGATCGGCGACGGCCGCTGGACCGCAAGCCGTACACTGAAGGTATGGCCGCTCTGAAGAATCCCCTCGACGCGGACGGGATCAACATCGACGATCCCGCCGAACGTCAGGCCTTCTACGAGGCGCTGATTGCTCACGCCGCTCCGCTGGTTCGCGAAGAGCGGATGCTGGCTTTCCTCGCTGGGTTCATCGACGAACAAGGCCGCGTCCTTGATCGGTCCCGCCTCACCAATGTGGACGCCAAGCTGAGCGTGGAGCAGTAAGCCCGCCTGCATGCCTGCGCCGCGCATGGTGATCGTCGCCGGACCCTCGGGCGGCGGCAAGTCCTCCATCTTCCCAATCTTCCAAATGCAGATCGACGCTTTCAGCACCGATCTCCGCGCCGCAACGTTGTTGGGGGAAGCGATGGGCGCGAGTAAGCCTATCTTTCAACCGGCGTCTGCCGACGTTTCCCTGTACATGCAGTTTCGACAGCAGGCCGGGCAAGAGATGGAGCGCTTCATCGATGAGCACATCGACCGGCGCAAGTCCTTCGCATTCGAGACAACCCTTCGTGAAGTCACCTTCGATCAAGCCCGTCGCGCGCATCTGAATGGGTTCCGCGTCGAAATGATCTTCATCGCCGGGGGTGATGAACGGGAGCACATTGAACGTGTGGCCGAGCGTGGGGTTCGTGGAGGCCATGTCGCGTCCGAAGCCGCCCTCCGGGATATCTACCGGCGCGGCATGGTCATGTTGCGCCGCGCCTTCGAAGAGAACCAGCGGAAGAACATCGAAATCCTCGCGGTCTTCCACAATCCGCGCGTACCGGTAGGCGAACAGCCGCGGCCCCAGCTCCTCGTCGAAATGGTGAGAGGCTATCCATCGCCAGAGCGGGGAATTGCCACGCTACTCCCCCAGTGGTTCGAAGACGCAGTGCGGGGCACCGACTTCGCTGTCGAACGGCTCCGGGGGCGTCTCGATAACGAACTGGAATGCTGAGAAGCAACCCCCGCCGCGCAACAAGCGCGGGGACGTGATAGGCGATTATTTGACGGCGGTCGCCGGAAGGGTCTTACTCGACGCAATGAGAGTTTCGATCTTGCGAGGGTCAAAGGAAACTCGCGGTTGATTGCTTTCGGCCGCCAGGCGCTTGTAGTCTGCAACAATCGGGTCAATGCCGTAGTTGAATTGAGCCGCGTGTTCGTTGCGAATCGGCCGAATCTCTTCTACGATTGGATCTTCCATGGCCTCAGTCTCCCGTCAACTCGAAGGTCAGGTTAGAAGGGAAACCGCTTGGTCTAGGCGAACCAGGAGGGATCGAGCCGGTAGGCGCGGAGCACCGGATGCGGTTTGGGAGGATTTGACGAGGTGTAGTCGACGACTACGATCTCGCCGCCGGGAAGTTGGGCCCAAGCGCTGTATCCGCTGTTGCCCGCGCTGAAGCTGCCGTTGGGTTCGAGCATCAGGACGCGGTCGCGGCGGAATTGATCGGGGTAGCCTTTGCCGGGCGACCAGGACCAGTCGATGGAATGATCGCGGCGGTTCTGTACCTGGACGCGGAGGCTGCGCCAGTGCGAGATACCGGCGTTGTCCCGGTAGAGCGGGGAGACCAGAGGGCGCTTGGCGTCGTTGCGCTGGCCCTCAGCGCTTCCGGGACGGCGGCCGGCTGTACGATTGCCGAAGCGGACCAGACGGGTGTGAATGCCCTTGGTGGAGACTTCCAGTTTTCTTCGGTTATCCACAAAAACCTCGACGCGGGGGCCGTGGTTAACGATGCGAAGTTTGTGAAAGCGGCCGGGGGCCAGCGCAAAGCCTTCCTCCGGGCGGTCGGCGACTTCCAAGCGGTCCGGCAGCAGGCGGAAGTAGACGCCGGCGGCGATGAGACAGGATTCCGGGCCAGCGCGGTCGACCTGGACCTCTGCTTCGAAGATGACGCGGCTGTCGTCGTCCTCGACCGGATAGAGCGTGAATTCGCAGCAGCCGAGATTCCCGTCCGTGGTTGCCAGCGTTAGCCTGTTGCGCTCGAGGCGACAGACGTTTTCGTCCCAGAGGAAGCTGTTGGGTTGGAAGGAGAATGTTTCCTCGGGATCGAAGGCGAAGACGCAGGTGCCGGGGGTGCCCCAGGCGTTTCGGTAGCTCATGAACATTTTGCCGCTGGCGAGTTTCGAAACGATGGGGCGATGGGCGTAGACGGGAAACAGCTGGGGTTTCGACCAGGTACGACCGCCGTCTCTTGAAATGGCCCGGCGGCTGGGCTGTCCGAGCCGGCTGCCGGCGTCACCGATGCGGGAGATGGCGACGATGTGGTTTGGGGCGAACTCTCCGAGGCCGACCTCGCAGTCGCCGATCAGGGGGTCGTCGAAGACGGGATGCGTTTCGTTCCAGGATAGGCCTCCGTCACGGGAGAAGACGGCGGTAGAGCGGTAGTAATTAGGCCCCCAGGGCAAGGAGGGGTGTTTTTTGGCGTTGGTGGGTCTTGCATCGGTTCGGGTGTAGACGAGGGTACCGTCGCTGAGTTCGACGATGTAGCTGGGCTCGCCGCCCCAGCTATCGATTTGTCTGGGGCCTTGCCAGGTCTTGCCTTTGTCGTCGGAGGTCCAGAGATGATTGGACATACCGCGAGGAGGAAGCTGCCACTGGCTGAGCATGGGCCAATCGAATTTCGAGAGTTTGTTGCCCTTGTCGCTCAACAGCAGGAGGCGGCCATTGCGCGCTTTCCCGAGTTGGGGGGCCACCCAACAGGCTTTGTCTTTTTCAAAAGAGCTTGGGCTGACGAGTTGGTGGCCGGTCCAGGTACGGCCTCCGTCGGTGGACCGGCAGGACCAGATATCGGAGACGGAGGCGATGTGTTCATCGGTACGCCGGTAGGTGCAGACGAGTTCGTTGCCGATGGCGGCCAGGCCGGCGGAGTGCATGTACCAGTCGGGCTCCTCGCGCAGGGTGACGATGCGAGAGGGGTCGAGCTTTGCGGGGAGGTTGCTTCGTTTGGTCTTCGCGAGGGCGGCGGCGGCGAGGGAGGCGATCGCGGTGCGGCGTTTCATGCGGTCCATTAGGTGCGCTTACTCCTTGGTTATGGATGGGTTATGGATGGGCGAGGGCGCCGGGGTCGGTGTCCGGCGAGGAACCAGGGTTCAGTGAGCATGTTTATGGGCGTCCCCTTCGGCGAGCTGGAGATCGGCGGGCCAAGCGAGTTCGATGCCATCGGCGCGGAGGAGGCGTTGGAAGTCTTCGACCTGGGTAGCGGCGGACTGGGCTGTCTGTTTTTTGGCGAGGCAGTAATGGGCGAGCAGGCCAGCGGCTTCGCCGATGTTCCATTCGACGGGGTGGAGGCGGTAGCAGCCGTTGGTGACGTGTGTTGTCCCGATGTTTTTGCAGGCGGGCAGGAGGTTCTGTGTTTGTATCGGGATGAGGCTGCCGAGCGGAATCTGGAAGGGCAGAGCGGGAACGTCTACGTAGTTGTCCCCTCCGTGGGAGGGGTGGAGGTCGATGCGGTAATAGCCGATGCCGACGGAGTCCGGGTAGAGGGCGGCATGGGTCGCGCCGGGGCGGTGGTCGGCGGAGACCTCCTGTTCGGTAATCGTTTTCAGGGCCTGAATGCGGCGCGACTCGCGGATGTAGGGAGCGAGGGCGAAGCCGTCGTCCGTTCCGAGGACGTGCGGCGCCAGCTTCAAGCCCGGGTGTTGTTGCTGGAGCCAGTAGAAGACACAGAGGCTCATTTCGCGGGCGGCTTGCAGGTGTTGTTCGCGTTGCTCGGGGGTGCTGGTGATGAGGTCGCCATCGAGGTAATCGATGAGGGGCCAGTTGACGAGGCAGATGTCTGAGGGGAAGAAGCCATCGGGATAGAGGGAGCGATCGCGGAGCCGCCGGTAGCTCCAGAGGCCGCTGAAAGCTTGGGGAGACTCCTGGTGGGGGGCAAAGTGGTAGCGGAGCGTTTCCATGGTGCGCGGGTGGGGTACGGTCCAATTCAGGAGGGGGCCCGGCCATGCGGGGGTAAGGTTAGGGATGTAATCGCGCCAGTAGTCATAGCGAGCTGGTTTGGCGATGCGATGATCCTGGCCGTCGTGGTGTTCGATGGCAAAGCACCAACTGAAGGCCTGGTTGTTGGCAGGGCGTCCGGGAGAGCCGGATTCGTGGTCGCATTTAGCGAGTGGGAGGAGGTCGCCGAGTTCGGTAGCGTCGAGGAAGAAGTCGGCTTCGACAGTTTTCGTTTGGCCCTGGTGATTGACCTGTGCGGCACGGACCAGTTGATGATGGACGTCGAGGGCGGTCACCGTGGCGTGATGCCAGACCTGGAGACGGCCGCTGGCGATATAGGGAGCGAGCATCGACTCGAGGACGGCGAGGCTAACGCGGGGTTCATGGCAGAGAGGGGAGACCCAGCCATTGCCGGGATTGAGTTGAGTTTTGACTTTGTATTCGGCGCGGAGCGGGTAGTAGCGGCGGTAGTAATCGCGGATGCCTTCGCGGAGGGCGCGGTAGGAGCGGGTGCAACCGAAGTCCTCGATCCAACCGTGTTCGTCGGGAGGGACACCTTGGGAGGTGAACTGGCCGCCGATCCATTTGGTTTGTTCGAGGAGGATGACGCGGCGATGGTGACGGGCGGCAGCGAGGGCGGCAGCGACGCCGCCGGTGCCGCCGCCGGCGATGAGAACTTCAGTGCGATGGGACATGGGGAGTGGGGTGGGGTGGGGATCGAGGGGGTAAACAGAGTCCTCAGTATCGTGGGGAAGGGGCCCATTTCGTGGTGACCCTAAGATGTTTTTTGACCATGTCGACCAAGCCGGCGCGGGTGGCGTGGCCGCTTTTACAGTATTCGATGACGGGGCGTTCGCGGCGTTCGACTTCGTCGATGGCTTCCTGGAGTTGAGGCAGTACCGCGGGCGGGATGATGAGCACGCCGTGTTGGTCGATTTGGAGGAGATCGCCGGGGTTGATGAGTTCGCCGTCGAGGAGGACGGGTTGATTGAAGTCGACGATGTGGACGTAGCCGTGGGAGACGCAGGTGGCGCGATAGGCGGCTTGAAAGCCGAGGGATTTCATTTCGTCCAGATCGCGGACGGCGCCATCGGTGACGGTGGCGATGCAGCCCAGGGCCATGTGGACGCTGGCGTTGACTTCTCCCCAGAAGCAGGCACTGCCGGGCTGTGGGTCGATGTCCTTGACGACGGCGATGCGGGGACCGGGGATGGACTCGATGTGTTCCCAGTAATCGAAGCTTTCTTTTTTGCCGTAGCTATCGGGACCTTCGCCGGAGATGATGCAGGTGCTGGCGTAACCGGCCAGGGGGGCGATGCCGGGCTGGAGGACGCGCCAGCCGGGTTTGAGGAAGCCACGGTTGCGGGGACGAACTTCGAACAGTTCAATGGCGTTGGCGATGGTGGGGGTGTTGTAGTGGCGGAGGGGCGCAAGGGGGTCAGGGGTGGAGAGCAAGTGAGCTTTTCCTTTTTCCGGGTTGGGAGAGCAGGCTGATGGCGTAGCCACCGCCGTAGGCGACGGCGGCGGCCGACAGACCGTGCCAGAGCCAGGACACGTGGGCGAGCCGGGCGAGAGCGATGACGCTGGCGGTGCCGAGAATCATGCCCCAGAAGGCGCCGGCGGCGGTGGCGCGGGTGGAGGTCATGCCGAGAAGAAATGCTCCGGCGAGGCTGCCGCCGAAGAAGTTTTGGAGTTTGGTTGAGAGGACGAGGATGTTGCCGAAGCGTTCGACCCCGAGGGCGAGCAGTGTGGCGGACAGGCCGATGGCGGCGGTGAGGTAGCGGGCGCGGGTAACGTTCATGGAGGTGGCGCCGAGGCGACCAAGGAAGTCGGAACTGGCGACGGTGGCGAGCGAGTTGAGAACGCTGGAGGCGGCGCTCATGGCGGCCGAGGCGACGGCGGCGAGGAGGAGTCCGCGGAAGCCCGGGGGGAGTTCTTCGAGGATGAACTTGGCAAAGATGCGGTCCGGGGGGACATTGGCGAGGGTCTTTTCGGGATGGGCGTGGTAGAAGACCCAGAGGCCGGCGCCGGTGAGAAAATAGAGAGCGCCAACCAAGGCGGCAATGGCCATGGTGCAGATGAGGGCGAGGCGGGCCCGTTGGACGGTATCTGTCGTCATCATTTTCTGCAGTTCGGCCTGGTTGACGCCGTACTGGCTGAGGAGGACGAGCGCGCCGCCGAGGATGCCGTTGAGGATGGTGTATTCGGTTTCCCAATCGACGCTCGCGTCCCAAAGGCGCAGTTTGCCAGCGGCAGCGGCGGCATGCCATACGTGAGCGAGACCGCCACTCGATTCTGCGATCAGGTAGCCGGTCGAGGTGAGCCCGGCCAAGAGGATGAGGAGTTGCAGGGTGTCGGTCCAGATGACAGCCTTAATCCCGCCGAGGGTGGTGTAGAGCGTGATGAAGCAGCCGGTGCCGATGACGATGAGCCATAAAGGCAGACCGGTCATTTCGACAAAGAGCAAACTGGGAGCGTAGAGGCCGATGGAGAGGTAGAAGAACTTGAGGAGGAAAAACTGACCGCCGCCCCAGAGGCGGGTGCGGAGGTCGAAGCGAGACTCCAAATATTCGTAGATGCTGAACACCTGCAGGCGGTAGAAGTAGGGCAGCATGACCCAACCAACCAGGAAGACGGCCAAGGGGGTGCCGAGGCGGTATTGGAGGAAGCGCAGATCGCTATGAAAGGCCTGTCCTGGTGCTCCGAGGAAAGAGATAGCGCCGAGGATTGTCGCGATGCCGCTGAAGGCGGCGGCCCACCAAGGCATCTGGCGCTGGCCGAGGAAGTAATCGGCGAGCGAACGCTGCCCGCGGAAGAAGAAGCTTCCGAGGGCAAAGACGCCAAGGAGGTAGGCGACGACGATGGCGGAATCGATAGAGTGCATCGTCTGGTCAGAAAGTATATTTCAGCGCAAGCTGGAGGTTGCGCGCCTGGGCGTTGCCGCGAATGATGCCGAAAGCGGGATTCCCGAAAGTTTGGCCGGGAAGGCCGAGATTGGTGTGATTGGGGAAGTTGTACATCTCAGCGCGAAACTGGAGCGCGTGGCCTTCGACGATGCGGAAAGTCTTCATGGCGGTGAGATCGATGTTGACGAGGCCGGGAGCGGTGACGAGGTTGCGCGCGGAGTTGCCGAAGGTGAAGCTGGGGGGAGCGGCGAAGGCGCTGCGGAGAAACCACTGGTCGATGCCGCGCTGAGTGCCGGAGAGTTCCCAGGGACCGTTTACATTGGCGCGAACGATACGAGTACCAGCGTTGGCGAGGTCGCCCTGGGTGTTGATGGACAGCGGGAAGCCGCTTTGGATGGCGACGACGCTCGAGGTCTGCCAGCCGCCGAGAATGCCGTGGGCGATCCGATTGCGGAACCGCCAGGGGAGTTCGTAGAGGATGGTGCTGGTAAGGCGATGGGCGACGTTGAACCCTGAGAGGCCTTTTTCGAGGAATAGACGCGAAGGGTCCTGAGCGAAGGCACTTTCCTGGCCACCGAGGCCGGTCCAGGAGGAGGTGTCGTCGAGGCTTTTCGACCAGGTGTAGTTTGCGGTGAGTTGGAGGCCGCGTTGGAAACGGCGTTCGAAGGAGAGTTGGAGGGCGTGGTAGGTGGAGTTGGAGTTACTGGTTTGGTCGACGATTCCGGCGATGAGGGGATAGCGGCGGCGGGCCTGGATAGCGCCCGCCGTGGGAGGCAGGGCCGGGTTACCTTCCTGGCGGCGTTCGAGATGAGTGCCTTTGCTGCCGACATAGCTGGCGCGGGCGACCATGCTGCTGGCGAGTGCGCGTTCGATGCCGAAGTTCCATTGCTGGGTATAGCCATTGAGAAAGTTGTCGGGCGACATGGTGTTGATGAGAGGGATGGCCGGGACGAGGCTGGAGGGATTGACGGAGGGAAAGACGCCGAAGCGAAGTTCGGGGGTGGTGGTGCCGCTGGTGAGGTCGGTCCGTAACAAGAAGGGAGGGTTGAGCGTTTGCTGGAGTTGGACGTTGGCGATGGGCTGCGCCCAGAAGACGCCGTAGGCGCTACGGAGGACGGTGCGGTTGCCGCCGAAGGGGCGCCAAGCGAGGCCGAGGCGGGGGGCGAGGTTGTTATTGATGGCACGACGGAGGTTATTGTCTCGCCAGCGGGAGATCGGATAGCGGAGGTCGACGGCGAGCTTAGCGTCCTTGGCGTAAGCGACGGTGCCGTTTGAGTAATCGAAGATGGACCAGCGGTTATTGGCTTCCGTCCAAGCGCCATCGCGTTCCCAGCGCAGGCCGAGATTGAGGGTGAGGCGCGAATTAAGGTTCCAGTCGTCCTGGAGGTAGAGACTGAGCTTCTGGTTCCGCAGACGGCCCGCTTCGAAGCCGACGGGGTTGAGGATGCGTTGCTGCTGGGGCAGACCGAGCAGGAGATCGGGCAGTCCGTTGGCGTATTGGCGACCGCGTTCGCCGGTGAAGGAGCCGTTGAAGACGTAGAAGCCGGCGGAGGTTTGCGGCTGGAAGTTGCGATTGGCGTATTTGCGCCAGTCACCACCGAGCTTGACGGCGTGCTTGCCCCGGACCCACGTGAACTGATCGATGATCTGGTAGACATCCTCGTCCCGGAGCAGCGGGATGGCGTCGTTGCCGCCGAAGCCGGCGAAGTTGGCGACGGAGACGGAGGGGAAGCGCTTCAGGCTATCGGAGGCGGCGAAGCTGGGGAGGCCGAGTTCGGCCGGGAAGTCGCGGCCAACCCCATCGGGGATGAGGCCGAACCGATAGCGGGTGAAGCCGAAGCGAACCTCGTTGAGCGTGGTGGGTGTGAGGAGCTTGGTATGAGCGAGAACGCCCCCTTTATGTTTGTTGGTGGTGATTTGGCCGTTGTAGAGGATGTTGTTGGCAAGATCTTCCCGGTCGGTCCAGGAGTAGCGGGCCATGAGAGTATCGCGGGAGGTGATTTGCCAATCGCCACGGGCGTGGAATTGATCACGATTGCTGGGGCTAGAAAGGTTTTGCTGGTAGTTCCGGGTCGGGTCGCCAAAGATGTTTGGCTGCGGGTAGAGAGCGACGAGTTTCTGCGCCGGGGAACTGATGCGGGACGGAGGGATGCGATTGCCGGGGAAGGGCACGCGGGCGTTGGCCGCGTTGATTTCGAGAGGGTCGTAGATGAGGGGCGTTCCGGAGAAGTCGCCTGAGCGTTGGGCGGAGTTGGGGACGAGGAAGCCCCCGACGTTAAGATCCCGGCGGCGAAGGGCCTCGTAGTTGGCGAACCAGAAGAGTTTGTTTTTGATGGCGGGCCCGCCGACGGAGGCGCCGAAGACATTTTGGCGGAGGGGCTGGCGTCGATTGCCGAAGAAGTTGGGGAAGAAACCGTTGGCGTCGAATTTGTCGTTGCGGAGAAATTCGAACAGGGCGCCGTGGAGTTGGTTGGAGCCGTTCTTGAGAGCGACGTTGACGACGGCGCCGGCGGCGCGGCCGTATTCGGCGGAGTAGCTGGAGGTTTGAACTTTGAACTCCTGCACGGCGTCGAGGCTCGGTACGACCACGGCGTTGCCGAAGAGGGTAGCGTTGTTGTCGACGCCATCGAGCATGAAGTTATTGTGTTCGACGCGCTGGCCGTTGACGGAGAGGGAGATGCCTTCCTGGCGGGAGCGGTTGACGTCGTTGCCGGGTGCGCCGGTGGTGGCGCCGGGGACGAGGGTGGCGAGCGCCATGAAGTTGCGGTTGCCGATGGGCATCTGAATGATTGTCCGGTTGTCGACAATTTGCGCGAGCGCGGAAGTTTCCGTATTGACGAGGGTCTGGCCGCCCTCGACGGTGATGGATTCTCTGGTGTCGCCGGTTTGGAGCGCGACATCAACGCGGACGGTCTGATCGACCTCGAGCCGGATGTTGCGTTGTTCAAACCTTTTGAAGCCGCTGGCTTCGACGCCGACCGAGTAGTTGCCGACGACCAGATTGGTGAGCAGGTAGACGCCATCGAGGCCGGAGTTGATGGGGCGGGCGATTCCGGTGTCGAGATTGGTGACCGTGATGCGGGCGTTCGGGACGATGGCGCCGCTGGGGTCGGAGACGATGCCGGTGATGCGGGCGGTGGTAGTTTGGGCGAGTGCTGCGGCAGCGAGAAAGAACAGCGCCGGGATGGACTTCATGGGATAACCTCTGAGGATTTGCTGATGGGGAGAAATTCCGGGGTGTAGGTGCCACCGATGCGCAGTTGCGCCATCGCTTCGTTCAGACCGCGGAAGCCGCCATGGAGGACGAAGGACGGATACAAAGAGTTGATTTGGTTTTGGATGGAGTACGCGCGGGGCCAATCGGACTGTCGCGCGGCGGACATCAGTGAGACGGCGAGGTGTGGTACGACGTTGTGGAAACCACCGGTGATGCCGTCAAAGCCGGCTTCGAGGCTATGGGCCATTTTGAGTTCGGCGCCGCAGATGAGGGAGAAGCGATGGCGGGGGAGCTGCCTTTCGAGTAGGGATCGCCAGAAGGAGTCGTCGTCGCCCGAGTGCTTGATGCCATGGATGTTGGGGTGCTGTGCGAGCGTGGCAATGCAATCGACGGTGAGAGAATTGGCGACTTGTTTGGGATTGTCGTAGAGGAGGAGGGGATACGGCGAGTGCGCGGCGATGGCGAGGAAGAAGGCTTCCAGGTCGGCGGTGGAGTAGCGGAAGAAGTAGGGCGGCAGGGCGACGACGGCGCGCAGAGGTAAGCCGGCGAGGCGATCTATATTGGCAAGGACGCGGGTGACGCTGGTGTCGGAGACGCCAGCGTAGACGGGGACACGTTGGTTGACCAGTTCGACAACGGCGGCAATCAAGGTAGTTTGTCGGTTGGGGGTGTGGAAGGCGAAGCCGCCCATGGAGCCGTTGACGAAGATGGCGTCGATGCCGGCGGCGAGTTCGAATTCGACGAGCGTGGAGAGAGTGACGCGGTCGATGCTCCCATCTGGCAGTAGCGGCGTGGCCAGCGGCAGGATAACTCCGGAGGGCTTGGGACGGGGATCCATCAGAGCTTTTCCGCCTCTTCGCGGGCGATAAACTCAGCGACGCGACGGCGAATGGCGGTCCAGTTTTCCGTCAGATGAGCTTCCAGTTCGTTGGTGGCATCGTTGGGCGTACCTTGGCAGATTGCTTCGATGAGCCGTTTGTGGGTACCCCGGGGCAAGGGGGATGAGGCGTGGTGGTCGCGGGTTTCCTTGCTGCGCATGAGGAGGCTCATGGCGAACAGCGGCGAGGTCAGCTGGATAAGCAGCTTTTCGATGGTGGCGTGGCCGGAGATCTGCCAGATGCGCTGGTGGAGGCGGAAGTCGGACTGCCCGGCGCGGAGCGGGTCTTTTTCGCGCTGCAGCTGTTTTTCAAAGGCGTTGAGTTCTTCGCGTTGTGCGTTGTGGATGCGTTCGGTGGCGAGTCGCACGGCGCGGCTTTCGAGGAGGATGCGGGCTTCGACGATTTCATCGATTTGCTCGGGGCGCAGTTCGATGACGCGGGCGCCGCGATAGGAGTTGAATTCCAGCAGGCCTTCGTGGACGAGCTGCTGCATGGCTTCGCGGAGAATGGCGCGGGAGACGCCGAGCTCTTCAGCGAGGGGAATTTCCTTGACGCGCTCTCCGCAACGGAGGCGGCCGGAGAGGATGGCGTTGCGCAGGGAGGTGTACACCTTGTCGCGGGTGGATTCCTTGGTCACTCGTTGGACTCGGCCGGGTGGTGAGGCGGGCACGGGGAGAAGGAGGGCGGGCTTGGGCATCTGAAATTGTCTTATTGTCGACAATATTACGAATGAGCGCCGCCGTCAAGCAGCGCAGTAGTCTGAACGGGGCGTTCTGGAGGTTGCTCAGACGGTCCGCGTGTATGGGCAGCGGTTGGAGCGTATTCATAATGCGCTAGAGAGCCTGGCCGAGAGCAGCAGGGGGGGCGTAGGCGACAGGGGCGCGATGCGTAGCCAGGGCACTACCGTTGGGTGGGCGGGAGGCCCGTGGTTATTGGGGTAATGAATCCGGCGGTTGTGACTCTCCATGCCCGGCTTGCGCGGCGGCATAAGCCACGGATGACGATGGGATAGGGAGGGGCGCGCCGGCAGTATGAGGCGTCGCTGGGGATTCGGGAGAAGCGCGAGGGGAAGGATCCGGAGAGCGCGGCGGCGAGCAGGGGACGCGTGGCTTGGAGTTAACCGAGGCTGGGGCGAGAGGGGGTGGAGAGACGGGAGAAATTCAACTGCCAGATTTAACAACTCTCTGCAGATGGCCGTCGTGGAGCGGAATCAGGAAATCCAGACACTGCTGAGGAACTCGCGCACAACCGACTCGCTCCGGCCTGTGCGCTACAGGGGGAATTTGCTCCTGTTCGCCGCTGCGGAGGAGGGCTGGGTATTTCTCACCGTCGCTGGAGGCTTGAGGCTGTGGGCGCCGAAGCCGCCCAAGAAGCAACGGGGCAGGCCCCGGACGAGCCCGACGGCCACAGAGCTACCGGGTGGCCATGCCGGGGCTTCGGGGCAGCTATGGTCCAAGAAACAAGCGTTCCCGCAGAAACGGTTCGTTGCGAGCCGTAACCAGGACCACTCAGGCGGCGTAAAGCGAAAACCGCAGACGACAACCCGGGCAGTAAATGGTGCCGCGGCTGCGGAACAGCAGCGACACCCGGAACTGGATGGAACCTAGCTAGCCGATCAGTTCGAGACCAATTTTCTTGGCTGCGGCGTCCAGATGGATAATCCGGAAACTGCGGACCTGGCCGACCTTGATAGCCGCCGCACCCTTGGCAGCAGGCTCACCGCCCTTACCTTCCTTCCATTTGGCCGAGAGCATCGCCGTCAGAGCACTGACGTCCACCGAAGCAGCTGCAGACGGCGCGGACTTTCCTCCGCCCGCCTCCTTCTTCTCTTCCTGCAAGCGGCACTCCCCTAGCACCCCATCCGCCACTTCAACCTTCAGCAAATTGGCCCGCACATCGGCCACCCGCGCCGTTAAGGTCTCACCCACCTGATGCTCGGCAATGAAATCATCCGTCTTGGTCGGCTGCAACTGCTTGAGACCGAGCCGGATCCGCCGCCGTTCCCGGTCAACCTCCAGCACGAGCGCACGCACTACCTCGCCGACTTTCACAACGTCCTTCGGGTGATCGATCCGCTTCTCGTTCACCATGTCGCCGATGTGAATCATGCCATCGACCCCATCGCCCAAATCGACAAATGCCCCGAACGCCTGGATGCTCGTTACGGGCGCCTCAACGATCGAACCCACCGGATACTTCTTCACCGCCTCCGCAAACGGATCGCCCAGCGTCTGCTTCAAACTCAACTGAATTTTCTTGTCGGCCGGCTTGAAATCGAGAATGGCAACCTCGACCTGATCACCGACTTTCAGCATATCCGACGGTTTCCGGACCTTCTTAGCCCAGGACATCTCGGAAACATGCACCAAGCCGTCCACGCCGGGCGCCAGTTCGATAAACGCGCCAAAGTCGGTCAGACGGGCTACACTTCCCTGCACCCGATCGCCGACCTTGAACTGGTCGGCCGCCGCGGCCCATGGGTCCGGCACCAGCTGCTTCAATCCCAGCGACACCTTCTTCGAGTTCTTATTGATCTTGAGGATCTTCACCTCAAGCTCGTCGCCAATCTTGACCACATCCGCCGGCTTACCCACGCGATGCCAGCTCATGTCGGTGACATGCAGAAGACCGTCAACCCCGCCGAGATCGAGAAACGCTCCGAAATCGGTAACACTCCGGACGCGCCCCGTCATCACGGCGCCTTCGGTCAGCGCGAGAAACGCCGCCTCTTTCGCCTTGGCCGCCTGCTCTTCCAGAATGACCCGACGGTCCACGACAACGTCTTCTTTCACGGTGTCGAGGTTGATCACCCGGCACTCGATCTCCTGGCCGACCAGCTTGGCCAACTCAATGACATCTCGCGTACCGCTGCGGGACGCGGGCATGAACGCGCGCGAACCCGCGACCTCCACCCGCAAGCCGCCCTTGACCGCCTCCACGACGCGGCCCCCGATATTGCGCTTTTCCTCAAAGGCCGCCTGCAGCTCACTCCAGTCCTTCGGGCGCTCCACTTTGAGCGGCGACAGCTCCAGCGCCCCTTCGGCGCTGCGGCCGGTCACCGTGACCTGAATCCGGTCACCCACCTGGACGTCAGGCACGCCATCGGCAAAGGCAGACTTCAGCAAAACTCCCTCGGACTTGCCGCCGAGGTCAACAAAAATCGAGTCTTCGTTCACTGCGGCAACCGTGCCTTGCAGCACGCCACCTTCGACCGGCTGCGGCTCGGCGGGCGCGGTCTGCTCGAGTTCAAATTGCTGCAGGATCTCCCCGAAGTTTGATTCTTCCGGGTTGATTACTGGTTCGTCCATCGGTTGGTCGGCAGGGTTAGCGGGATTCATGCGAAATACGGATACTCACAATATTGTGTCATACCCTTTGCATGTTCCGCTGATTGGTTCCCGTCAGGACGTCTCCTCGGCCGACGCACTCTCCGGATCCGTCTCGCCCATCTGCGTCAGCCGGTAACGGAGTGCATTGCGGGTGAGGCCGAGCAGGCGGGCCGCCTGGCTCTTGTTCCCCGCCGCGCGCCGGAGCGCCTCCCGGATCAGCGCGCGCTCATACTCCTCAAGCGTCATCCCCGGAGGCAGAAAACCGGGCTCCCCGGACGAAGCGGTCCGCCGCGAAGGCGCCATATCGAGACGCACCTCCGCCTCTTCGAGCACCGGCCCGCTGGCCAGCACCAGGCTGCGCTCCATCACATTCTCCAACTCCCGCACGTTACCCGGCCAATGATAGGCCGCCAGTTTGTGAATCGCCCCGGCCGCCAGCGAGCGCACCGGCGAATCGAGCTCGGCGGCGTGCTTGCGCATGAAAAACTCCGCCAGATACGGGATATCCTCGCGGCGGTCCCGCAGCGGCGGAAGGTTGATCGGCAGCACGTTCAGCCGGTAATAGAGATCCTGCCGGAACGTGCCCTGTTCGAGCGCCGCCCGCAGGTCCACGTTGGTCGCCGCAATCACCCGCACATCGATATGGCGGGTCTTGTTGCTCCCCAACCGTTCGAACTCCCGCTCCTGGAGCACGCGCAGCAGTTTCACCTGGATCGACGGCGGCACATCGCCAATCTCATCAAGAAACACGGTCCCCCCGTCGGCCTGCTCGAACTTGCCCGGCTTGGCCGCCGCGGCCCCCGTGAAGGCTCCCTTTTCATAGCCGAACAGCTCGCTCTCCATCAGGTTTTCCGGGATGGCCGTGCAGTTGATCTTGACAAACGGCTTGTCCCGCCGCGGCGAGTGCTGATGAATCGCGCGGGCAATCATATCCTTGCCGACGCCGCTCTCGCCCGCCAGCAGCACGGTTGCCCGGCTTGGCGCCGCCCGGAGCGCGGTGGCGAAGACCTCCTGCATCGCGGCGCTCCGGCCAATGATGTTGTCAATCTGGTAACGCCCGCCCAACTCCTCCCGGAGCCGCTGGTTCTCCTCCCGCAGCGCCTTAACTTCGAAGGCCTTTTCGAGCATGGTCTGGAGATGGTCGAGCGAGAACGGCTTCTGCACGAAGTCCACCGCCCCGGCCTTCATCGCCGCCACGGCGGTCTCGACGCTGCCAAAGGCGGTCATCACCACCACCGGCAGGCCCGGCCGGGCGGAGTGGAGCCGCGCCACCAGCGCCAGTCCATCTTCGCCCGGCAGCCGCAGATCGGTCAGCACCAGACCAGCCCACTCCAGCCGCGGCACCGCGGCCTCCACCGAAGCCGCCGTCTCCACTTCGAAGCCGGCGGAAGCCAAATGCAGCTGCACCACGCGCCGCAGCCGCTCCTCATCTTCAATCACCAGAACCCGCTTACTCATGCTCCCGCCCCGGCCGGCAGCAGGAGGCGAAACACGCTCCCTCTGCCCGGCTCACTATCGAACTCCAGACGCCCGCCATGCTCATCCACGATCTTGGCCACAATCGCCAGGCCCAAGCCCACCCCTTCTTTTTTGGTCGTAAAGAAGGGATTGAAAATCGACTCCCGGTGCTCCGGCGCCACGCCGCTGCCGCGATCAATTACCGCGATCTCCGTTTCCGTCCCGCTCACCTGACGCGTCCGCAGCGTCACCACCGCGCCGGCCGGACTCGCCTGCGCCGCGTTCAGCAACAGGTTGAGCACCACGCGCTCCATCCACTCGGCATCGAGATCGACGGGCCGGACGGCCGGGTCGTAGTTTTTGTAAACCGTCACCGCCGGCGCCGGCGTCATCCGGCCGAACTCCTGCACGACGCGGTCGAGCAGTCCGTGCAGCTCCACCGGCGCCCGGTGCAGGACCAGCGGGCGGGCAAATTCAAGGAAGCGGCCAATGAGCGAGTTGGCCCGGTCCACATCCGAGGCGATGTAGGCCGCCATCTCCCGCGCCAGTTCGTTGTCGGGCGGAAGCTGCTTGGCCAGCACTTCGGCCGAAGCGCGAATCGTGCCGAGGGGGTTCCGCAGCTCATGCGCCAACCCCGCCGTCAACTGGCCCAGCGCCGCCAGACGTCCCGACCGCCGCACGGCGTCCTCGGCCTCCTGCAGATGGCGGTTGGCCTCGGCCAACTCCCGCGCCACGGCCTGGTAACGCTGGGCTTCGGCCCGGCTGGCCTTCGCCAGCTGGAAGGTCAGGTAGCCGACCAGCGGCAGGAAGATGATCCGCAGCAGCAGTTCCTCCCAGATCACCAGATAGCGATTGAGCGCGGTCCAATCCAGAAACCCGAGGAAAGAGACGTAGGCCACGCAGGCGAGACCAGTGAAGATGGTGGTCGCCAGCGGACCGGTTGTGGTGGCGGCGCTGACGACGGGAAGCATCAGAATCGGGTAATAGCTGGAGTTGATCGCCGCCGTGTAGCCGATCACGAGCCAGCACAGCAGCAGCTTTACCGTGATCGACAGCAGTCTGCCCCGCTCGGTGCCAAAGCGGGCGATGCGCGGTTCGGCCAACTGAAACAGGGCGAGCGCGACGATCGAGACCACCGACGGGACGTCGTGAAAGGGGCTGGCCAGCGCGAGGGCGGAAAAGAACAGCAGCCAGACCAGGTCCTGCGGCGCCAGGAACGGCAGGCGGAGCCGGGCGGTCAGGCCGGAGGGATCGGCGGCGGGCACGTTGTCATCTTATCGCGCCCGCCTCCCAGCAGCGCCGGAAGCAGCTCTCCGGCCGGACCGGCGAGCGCCACGGCGACGTGCGAGGAGAAGGGGGTGGGGGTGGGATTGACTTCGATGGCGCAGCGGGCGCGGGTAATGAGGCCCGCGGCCGGATAGACCTGGGCCGCCGTGCCCACCACGAGCAACACATCGGCCTGCGCAACCGCCCGCTCCGCCTCGGCCCAGACCACGCGGGGCAGGGACTCGCCGAACCAGACCACGGCCGGGCGCAGCGGAGCCCCGCACTCCGGGCACGGCGGCGGCAGGGCGGGATAGGCGAGGGCGTGGCTCCGGCGCTGATGCCCACAGCCGGTGCAGCGCTCCTGCCACAGGTCACCGTGCACTTTCAGAATGCGCCGGGAGCCAGCGCGGTCGTGCAGGCCGTCCACGTTCTGCGTGATGAGGGTGCAGCGCCCTTGCTGCCGCTCGTATTCGGCCAGCGCGCGGTGGCCGGCGTTGGGCTCGGCGGCGGCGATGGCCGCCCGCCTCCACAGATACCACTCCCACACCGTCCGCGGATCCTGCGCGAAGGCCTCCGGCGTGGCCAGATGCTCGGGCCGGAAGTTTCGCCAAAGGCCTCCGGGGCCGCGAAAGGTTGGGATGCCGCTTTCGGCCGAGATGCCGGCGCCGGTCAGCACCGCCAGCGATTCGGCCGCGGCGACCAGACGGCGCGCTTCGGCCAGGGCAAGTTCGCTCATCAGGCAGCCCTGGCCGGGCGTTGGGCGAGGCGCCCGCGGCAAGAATTCAAACTCGCCGCAAGGTCTGCGGGTACGCGATGGGCGTGCGGCCCCGCGGCGGTCGGGACCGCCAGCGAGCTCACCATGACGGCCCGGCCAGGCGTCGAGCCCCGCGATCGCCGCCAAGATCCGGACTCACCGCCAGGCCAACGGGTGGGCGATATGCGTCCGGCCAGTTCCTGGTCGCTGACCGTCTCACGGCCGGTGAGGAGCAGGCCAGGCGTCGAGCCACGCGATCGCCGTCAAAATCCAGATCGCCTGCGCAACCAGCAGATGCACGATCTGCATCCACCCCGGGGCCGCCAGCGCGATGTTCATCACACCGAGACTGACCTGCAGAAGAACCACTCCCGCCGTCCAGGTCAACAACCGGCCCTGGGCCACCCCCTGCCGCCGCAGCGCGGCGAATACCCCGAGTAGGAACAGCGCCGTGCCCGCGGCGACCAGCGGGTGGACAATCCGTAACTGGACGAGAAAGTGCTGGCCCGCGGTGAGATCCTCGCGGATGCGGGCAAACAGGCCGGCTCCCAGCGTCGGCGGCACCGGGAACAACGTATCCCCCAGCGCCGTAATCGCGCCGGTGATATTGGCGAGGATCAGCGCGCCAAGCGCCGCGGCCAACCAGCGGAAACCCGGGCCGGAGCCCGCGGCAGCGCGGGCGACGTGCGGGGCGCTCCACCGCGCGGCCGCCGCGGTGGTGGCCGTCAGCAGCAGCGTGTTGGCCAGATGGATGGAGATGACCAGGGCGCGGCTGACCGAGGCATCATCCACAACCAGCTGCTTTTTGACGAGCACGGCCCCGATGAAGCCCTCCACCAGCAGAAAAAACAACGATGCCAGAGCAGCGTAGAAGGCGCGGCCGCGGCCCGCGCGGCGCCAAACCCAGACCAGCAAGGCCAGCCCGAACAGACCACACAGCCCGCTGGTTACGCGGTGCGTGAACTCGATGATGGTCTTCGCGCCCGGCGCCTGCGGCACCACCTCGCCGTTGCACATCGGCCAGTGGTCACCGCACCCGGCGCCGGCGCCGGTGATCCGCACCCAGGCGCCGAACAGAATCACGGCCACCAGATAGCCGACGTAGAACCAGGCGAAGCGCTGCATTCCAGCTTAGGACAGGATCTTCTTGTGGACTACCCCGGCCACGTCGGTCAACCGGAAGTCGCGGCCGCTGTAGCGGTAGGTGAGCTTCTCGTGATCGAGGCCGAGAATGTGCAGCACGGTAGCGTGGAAGTCGTGGATGTGCATCCGGTCTTCCGCGGCGTGATAGCCGATCTCGTCGGTTGCCCCGTAGACGAAGCCAGGCTTCACGCCCGCGCCCGCCATCCAGATGGTGTAGCCATAAGGGTTGTGGTCGCGCCCGTTGCCGCCTTCTGAAATCGGGGTCCGGCCGAACTCGCCGGCCCAGATGACGAGCGTGTCGTCCATCATGCCGCGCGCCTTCAGATCTTTGAGCAAGCCGGCGATGGGCTTGTCGACCTCGTAGGCGTTCGAGGTGTGTTTATTGAACAGATCGGAGTGCTGGTCCCACTTGTAGCTGTGGGTAGCCTGCACGAAGCGGACGTTCTTCTCACTCAGCCGCCGGGCGAGCAGACACTGCCAGCCGAAATCGGCGGTGCGGGGATCGTCGAGGCCGTAAAGCTTCTTGGTGGCCTCGCTCTCCTTATCAACGGCGAAGATCTCCGGAGCCTGGGTCTGCATGCGGAAGGCGAGTTCGAAGGCCTGAATGCGGGCTTCCATGTTCGGGTCGAACTGCCGCATGTCGGCGTGGCGGCGGTTGATGTTCTGGATCATGTCCAGTTCGTAGCGCTGCTGTTCGGGGGTGAGGCCCTTGTTCACCAGGTATTGAATCGGCTCGGACTTGATCTCTTCGACCTTCATGCCGGAGTGGCCGATGGGGGTGCCCTGGTAGGCGCCGGGCAGAAACGCGGAGCCGAAGTTCTTGGCGCCGCCGTGCGACAGGGTCGGCTTGATGGTGATGTAGCCCGGCAGATCCTGGTTTTCTGTGCCGAGGCCGTAGACGCTCCAGGCGCCCATGCTGGGACGGACGAACGTGGAACTGCCGGTGAAGGATTGCAGCAGCGCGGCGCCGTGGTCGACGCCTTCCCCCACCAGGGACCGGACGACGCAGAGTTGATCAACGCAGTCGCGTACATGCGGGAACAGATCGCTGACCAGAATGCCGCTCTTACCGCCCGGCCGGAACTCCCAGGGCGATTTCATGAGGGGTCCGGGCGCCTCATCGGCAAAGGCCAGCGGCCGTTTGATGGGCAGCGGCTTGCCGTGGTCGCGGACCAGGCGCTCTTTGAAGTCGAACGTGTCGATACTCGACGGGCCGCCGTGCATGAACAGAAAGATGACTTTTTTGGCGCGCGGGGCGAAGTGCGGCTTGCGCGGCGCCAGCGGATTGACCGCCCCGCCAACGGACGGCGCGCCTTCGGCCATCATGCTCAGGAAACCCAGGTAACCCAGGCCGCCCGCCGCGGCACGGAAGGCCGCCCGGCGCGACATAGGCCGCACGCGACGAGAGTAAACTTCGCGGATCGGATCGTAGGTAGGCTTTTCCATGATGTCTGTTCTCCCTTAGTCGACGTACATGAATTCGTTCGAAGCAAACAGCACCCGGCAGGCGCTCTGCCAGGCGTCGGCTTCCGTCATCTTGCCGGCGAACTTCTTCTGGAAGCTGTCGACGTAGCTGAGCATGGCGTCGGCATCGGCCGCCGAGGCCTCCCGGTTGAGAATCCGGGAGATCGCTTTATCCGCGCGGGCCCGACCGGCGGGGACCTCTTTGACGAGCGCGGCCGCCAGGGTCTGCGCCTGTTCCGCGACGAACTTGCTGTTCATCATGAACAGAGCCTGGGGCGCTACGTTGGTGATGATGCGGCGGCCTTGCGGCGTGGTGGCGTCGCCGAAATCAAACAGGTTGAACAGGGCCGGCAGGTTAGCCCGGCGCAGCGGCAGATACACCGTCCGGCGCACCTGCTCTTCCGGATTGATGCTCAGCCTGCCGTTTGAGTTTTCCCCGTCGGTGCCGAACCCGCTCTGCATCGTGCCGCCCATGGTGAGGTCGAGCTTGCCGGCGATGCCGAGCAGGGCATCGCGCATCTCCTCGACCTGGAGGCGGCGCCGCACGGCGCGCGAGAAGAGCTTGTTTTCCGGGTCGGCCTGGAACTGCTCGGGCGTCGTCGTACTCGCCATCTGGTAGGAGCTCGAGAGCATCAGCTTCCGGTGCATCGCCTTGACGCTCCAGCCGGAGCGGACGAACTCGGCGGCGAGGTAGTCGAGCAGTTCCGGATGCGTCGGGCGCTCGCCCATGCGGCCGAAGTTATCCGGGGTACGCACGATGCCTTCGCCGAAGTGTCCCTGCCAGATGCGATTCACCATCACGCGCGCCGTCAGCGGATTTTCGGGGCTGGCCAGCCATTCGGCCAACTCCAGCCGTCCGCTTCCCTGCACGTTCTGCGGCTGCCGGCCGCCGGCCATGACCACCGGGAAGTGCTTCGGCGCGTCTTCGCCGAGCGAGTTGTAGTCGCCGCGCACGAAAACCTTCTGTTGTACCGGGTTGCCTTCCTGCACGGCGCAGGCCATTTCCGGCTCGGGCGGCAGGGCGTCCTTGAGCCGCTTCTGTTCGGCCTTGATGGCCGCGAACTCCTGCTGGGCGACCGGGCCGGCCTCGGCGTTGAGCTGGGCGTCGGAGATGCCCATGGGGCCATTGTTATCGAACACCTGGCCGAAGAAGCGATCCTTCTCGTTGATCAGCTTCGGCTTCTCGCTGAGCATATTTTTCTCTTCGATCTGGCGGCGCTGGGGCTTGCGGTAGGCCTCGAGCTTCTTGTGCCAGGCGGCGAGACTTTCAAGACTTGACGAAACGAAGCCATTGGCAATCTGCTGCGCGGCGGAGTCATCGGCCGCCTTGTCCCATGCGGCGAGCCAAGGGCGGGGGACCTCGCGGGCGGCGAAGTACTTCACCCAGCGGCCGAGCATTTTGGCGTCGAGTTGGCGGGCCGCGGCCACGGCGGCCACGTCCGCCTTCTTCAACTCCACTTCACGGGCGGCCATCATGTAGGCCGGAATCTGCGGCGCCAGCTTTTCGTGCAGTCGCCGGCGCTCCTTCTCCATGGCGATTTCAAGATCGATCTGCTTGTGCTGGACGAGGGCTTCGGCGGCCTCGTACTTCTCATACTGCTCTTTGGGCACGAGCGGGGTGAACAGGAGTTTGGAGACGTGGCTCTGATCATCCTTGAAATTCTTGGTGGAGGCAAAGATACCCACCATGCCGTAGTAGTCCTTCGTATAGAGCGGATCGAACTTATGATCGTGGCACCGGGCGCAGGACAGGGTCAGGCCCAGGAAGGTCTTCGAGACCGTGTCGACCTGCTCGTCGTAGATGTCGTAGAGCATCTTCTGCTTATCCTGCTGGGCAATGGCCTTGGCGCCCAGGGCCAGGAAGCCGGTGGCGATGATGCCTTCGCGATTCAGGCCCGGCTTGCCGTCGCGGGCCGGCAGCAGATCCCCGGCCACCTGCTCCTTGACAAACTGGTGATAGGGCAGGTCGTCGTTGAACGCATTGATGACGTAGTCGCGGTACTTGTAGGCGTAGGGGTAGCGGTGATCCTCGTCGTTGCCGGTCGAGTCGGCGTAGCGGGCGATATCGAGCCAGTGGCGGCCCCACTTTTCGCCGTAGCGGGGGGAAGCGAGGAGGCGCTCGACCACCTTGCGGAAGGCATCGGGCGAGCGGTCAGCGGCAAAATCCTTCATCTCCTGTTCGGTGGGGGGCAGACCGGTGAGGTCGAACGTGGCCCGGCGCAGCAGGGTGGCGCGATCGACCGGGGGAGCGGGTTGGACGCCCTGCTGTTCGAGTTTGGCGAGGAGAAACGCATCGACCGGCGCCTGCACCCAAGCCTGATTCTTCACCGGGGGCGCCGTTTGCGGCTTGATCGGCTGAAACGCCCAGAACTGCTTATCCTCTTCGGTTAACTTGTTGCCGTGTTTGCGGGTGCCGGTGCCGCCGGCGGCTACGACGCCGGCCTTCGGATCATAGCCGGGCCACGGGGCGCCCATCGTAATCCACTCGCGCAGGGCGGCGATCTCGTGATCCTTCAGCTTGCCCATGGGAGGCATCTTCAGTTTGCCCTCGTAGCTGGTGACCTGCAGCAGAAGGCTCTGGTCCGGGCTTTCGACATTGACGAGAGAGCCGCTGCCGCCGCCGGCCATGAAGGCGGCCGCGGTGGACATGTCGAGAGCGGAGGTTTTCACCTTGGCGTTGTGGCACATCTGGCATTTTTGGGCCAGCACGGGGCGGACGTTCTTTTCAAAAAATTCGGCCTGTTCCGGCTTGGGGACCTGTGCGACGGCCACCCCGGCCAACATCGCAAGCAGACACGCTGAGTGGGTAACCTTCATAGAGAAAAACGACCTCCAGCCAATGCGGACAGAGACACTTTCCGCAATCTTAAATTATCTCAATTCCCCCCCCAAGTCAAAGGCTGGCCAGCGCCTCCGGACACGGTAAAATAAGGCTTCCGTGCCGTTTTCGACTCACGAAACCTACATGCGTCTCGCTCTTGAGCAGGCCCGCCTGGCCGAAGGGGCGGGGGAGGTTCCCGTGGGGGCGGTGGTGGTGGATGCCCGGGGGGAGATTCTGGCGGCGGCCCATAACGCGCCCGTTGCACGGCACGACCCGACGGCCCACGCCGAAATCCTCGCCCTGCGCGCGGCCGGGGAGCGCGCGGGCAACTACCGGTTGGCCGGCGCGACGCTCTATGCGACCCTCGAACCCTGCCCGATGTGCGCCGGGGCGATGGTTCACGCGCGGATTCAGACGCTCGTCTTTGGAGCGCGCGATCTGCGGTTTGGCGCCGTCCGAAGCAAGTTCACCCTCGCCGACAACGACCTGTTGAACCACCAGGTCGTTGTCGTCGAGGGTGTCTTGGGCGATCTCTGTTCTACGCTGCTGCTCGATTTCTTTGCCCGGAAACGTTCCGGGGAGTAATCAAGCCCGGGGAGTCATTAGGCGGCCTTCTTCAACGGCACCATGTTCGAGAGGGGTTCGTGGGTCCGTTCCATGTGCACCACTTTCTGCAGACGGATGGCCGAGATATCCTCCGGCTTGGAGCCTTTGAAGTATTCGTCGAGCGGGAACAACGCGAAGGGGCGCAACTCCCGGAAGACGCGGCCGAGGGTTTCCTCAATCCGGTAGATGGCGTGAAAGAAGGTGCCTTTGTCAATCTTCAGACGCTTGCAGCAGAGCACATTGTCGGCGCCGAGGAGATAGTGAAATTTGAAGATCTCGTACTGATCGGGGGTCAACGTCCGCCGGGTAACCAGGATGAAGTCAGCCATATACTCCTCATCCTTGCGGCCCCAAGTGTTGCGCCGGGCATGGCCGCCGGAGTACTCCAGGCTGACCTGCGTGAGGGTCTTTTCCTTGGCCGCGCATTCCTTGAAGCGCCGGTAGCAGGCGCGGAAAATCGTGCGCATCACACAAGAACAAGGTGATGTTCCGCCTCTTTTTCCAAGACGAAGGCCCAATCCGTGGCAGTGTACGCACTGTGCCGCGGCGAGCGCGATTGTTTCTGAACGAGTCCATTCCATTTTGTTCTATCTCCTCAAGGTTGGCCTTCCGATGTTTTCCCAGAAGTGCGCCTTGCTTCCAATTCCAATCCCAGAGTAGTTTCTCTGGAAAGATCGTCAACAAAATCCGTTTTTTTTCGAGAGAATATTTTCCGCAACTCCTCCTCCCCCATTGGGGGTATTGTTTTCAGCATTTTGCGGGTATTCGCAAAAGAAATACCCGCAAAAATTCCGTAAAATACCTGCTATCATTACTACAAGATCCAGTACCTATTTCCCAGAGGAATTAACCCTTCGTGCAGGTTTTGCTCATTGCTCACATCCAGGAGCGCCTCGTTGAAGAGCTGCGCCGCCGCGTTCGCAACGGCGAAACCACGGAGCGCGCGCTCGCCAAGCTGACCGGAATCTCTCAGCCGCACATGCACAACGTATTGAAAGGACAGCGGTTGCTGTCAAGTGAGCTGGCCGATGCGGTTCTCACGACGCTCCAGCTATCGGTTCTCGATCTTTTCGATCGGCAGCAGATGACGACCTTCCTCAACCGGCAGGCGAATCTTGAGGTACGCGTGGTCGCCATTCCGGTACTAGAGGGACTCCTAGGCCCTGGCTACCCGCTGCCGCGCCAGGTACTCGCTCCCGAGATGTACACGGTTCCCGGGGAGCAGGCCGCTTTGGCCACGCAGCCGATGGTGGCCCGCCTGGCGGCCGATCCGGCGATGGCCGAGCTGTTCGGCGAGGGTGATCTGATTCTGCTGGACCAATCCGAGACGCTGCGGACGAGCCCGCAGCCGCAGGGCTACTATGTGGTGAACACCCCGGCGGGGGCTCTGGTTCGCGCGATCCGGCGCGAGGGCGAGGCGCTGTGCCTGTGGTCCGGGTCCAAAGAGGCAAAGCCGGAGGCCAGGGAGACTTGGATCC
Organism: Acidobacteriaceae bacterium; assembly: GCA_020247055.1. Classification (GTDB taxonomy): domain Bacteria; phylum Acidobacteriota; class Terriglobia; order Bryobacterales; family Bryobacteraceae. The sequence goes on from JADCJL010000226.1 coordinate 38,682, forward strand.
CGCTGGCGGGACTGGACGTGTTGGGGCTGGTCCTGGCGCGGGTAGTCTGGCTCAACCAGCGGCGACGCTGGAGCGACCTACCGGCCGGCGCCTAGCACTTCGCGGTAGGTATCGAGCACCTGCGCCGCGGTGTCATACCAACTGAAGCGGCGGGCCTGTTCGAGTCCCTGCTCGACCAGCGAGCAGCGGAGGGTTTCATTGAGCAGCACCTCCTTGATGCCCCGGGCGATATCGAAGACGTTTTCCGGTTTGACGATCATGGCGGCATCACCGACGACTTCCGGGAGCGCGCTGACGCCGCTGGTGACCACCGGGGTGCCGGAGGCCATCGCCTCGAGCGGGGGCAGGCCGAAGCCCTCATAAAGCGATGGGAAGACGAAGACCTCGGCGGCCCGGTAGAAGGCGTGCAGCGCCTCGGCGGGCACAAAGCCGAGGAACCGCACCTGCTTTTCGACGCGGCCCTGCAGCACGGCCCGGCGGATGTTGGGATATTTGGACATCTCGTCGCCGATGATCACGAGGCGGAGGTCGCGGTAGCGGGGATGCTGTTCGAGATCCCCGCGGAGGACGGCGAAGGCCTCGATGATGCGGGCGACGTTTTTCTGGGGCTTCACGGAGCCGGCGTAGAGGAGAAAGGGGTAGTCGATCTGATAGCGGTCGAGGGTACCCTGCACTTCGGTGGTGGCGCCGGAGGCCGAGAAGTCGCCGTCGATGGCGTTGTAGATGCGGCGAACGCGGCCCGGGGGGATGTTCAACAGGTTCTGGACGTCCCGGCGGGTGGAGTCGCTGACGGCGATCACGCGGTCGGCGCGGATGAGTCCGCGGCGGAAGCGCATGCGATGGAGGCGGTCGCGCGCCTGGTTGCCGAGGCCGAAGACGAGGGTGGAAAGATCGTGAATGGTGACGACGTAGGGCCGGGGGAGGAACCAGGGCACCGAGTTGAGGGGGATGTGCACCAAGTCGGCCTTCCGCTGCCGCAGAAACCAGGGGAAGGCGATGTTGTCGAGGCGGTCTTTGTCGGTGCGGTCGTAGGGAACGGCGGTGAAGCGCTCCGGCAGGGCAGCGAGCTCCTGCAGGTGCTCGCTGCGGGCAATCAGCTGGAACTGGAATTCGCTATCGATCTTCGCCAGGGTGCGGACGAGATTCCGGATGTAAGTACCGTATCCGAAATCCCGCCAATGGCGAACATCAATCGCGATCCGGGACATCCGTGCTAGGCCCGCGCGAGTTTCCATTCGTAGAGCGGATGGAGATCGGTCAACTGCCCGACCTTGGCGCGGACGGCGTGAATCGCCGGTTCGGCGCCCTCGAGGCCGTGAGCGGCGACGGCGTCGAGCACCTCGGTGATGAGCGCGCCCACGGTGCGCATTTCGGAGGCGGTGAAGCCGCGGGTGGTGAGGGCCGGCGAGCCGACACGGATGCCGCTCGGATTCAGCGGCGGGTTCTTGTCGAACGGGATACCGTTCTTGTTCACCGTAATGTAGGCTTCGTCGAGCGCTTTTTCGGCATCCTTGCCCTTGACGCCTTTGGCAAAGACATCGATCAGGGCCAGATGCGTATCGGTGCCTCCGCTGACGACGCGGTAGCCGCCTTCGGCAATGGCTGCGGCCATGGCTTGGGCGTTGGCGATCACCTGCCGCTGGTAGTCGACAAACGAGGGCTTCAGGGCTTCCAGGAAGCAGGTGGCCTTGGCGGCGACGATGTGCACGAGGGGTCCGCCCTGCTGGCCCGGAAAGACGCAGCGGTCGATGAGGGCGGCGTGCTGGCTGCGGCAGAGAATCAGGCCGCTGCGGGGTCCGCGCAGCGTCTTGTGGGTGGTGGTGGTGACGACATCGGCGTGGGCGACGGGGTTGGGGTAGAGACCGGCCGCCACCAAGCCCGAGAAGTGGGCCATGTCGACGAGGAAGTACGCGCCGACGGAGTCGGCGATCTCACGGAAGCGGGCAAAATCGATGATGCGCGGGTAGGCGCTGGCGCCGGCAATGATCATCTTCGGCCTGTGCTCTTCGGCGAGGCGGGCGACCTGGTCGTAGTCGATGCGCTCGTCGTCCGGCTTCACGCCGTAGCCGACGACGCGGTAGAGCTTGCCCGAAAAGTTCAGTTTGTGGCCGTGGGTCAGGTGGCCGCCGTGGGCGAGGTCCATGCCGAGGATGGTATCGCCGGGCTCGAGCAGCGCCATGTAGGCGGCGGCGTTGGCCTGGGAGCCGGAGTGGGGCTGGACGTTGGCGTGTTCGGCCTGAAACAGCTGCCTGGCGCGGTCGCGGGCCAGGTTTTCAACGACATCAGCGTACTCGCAGCCGCCGTAGTAGCGTTTGCCGGGGTAGCCTTCGGCGTATTTGTTCGTAAAAACGCTGCCGGCAGCTTCGAGAATCGCCTCGGAGGTGAAGTTCTCACTCGCGATCAGTTCAAGGCGGCTGTTTTGCCGCTCGGCCTCGTGCTGGATCGCCTCGTAAACCTGCGGATCGACTTCAGCCAGGGGCCGTTGCATTGTGTTGCTCATTCCTTTTATTCCGTCTGCTCCAGAACTTTGATTTTGTCGAGGCGGCGCTGGTGGCGCCCGCCTTCAAACTCAGTGGTCAGAAAGATGTTGACGAGTTCGCGGGCCAGGGCGGCGTCGGTGTATTTCGCGCCGATAGCGAGAACATTGGCATCATTGTGGCGCCGGACGAAGGAGACCTCCTCCGGATGGGTGCCCAGGGCAGCGCGAATCCCCTTAATTTTGTTGGCGGCAATCGACATGCCCACGCCGCTCGAACAGACGAGAATGCCCTTGGCGGCCTCGCCATCGCGGACGGCGCGCGCCACGGCGGCGGCGTAATCGGGGTAGTCGGTCGATTCGGTCGAGGCGGTACCGAGATCGATCACCTCAAAGCCGGCGGCGCGCAGCCCATCGCGAAGTTGCTCTTTTAAGTCGAAACCCGCATGGTCGGAGCCGATGGCAATCTTCATAACCGCTTAATCCTTTAGTCTACCATGCTAAAATCGGTCAATTCTCTATGTTTTGGAGTCAATTGTACGTTCCCACTCTGCGGGAGACCCCCGCCGAGGCCGAAGTGGTCAGCCATCAACTCCTGCTCCGTGCCGGCTATGTCCGCCAGTTGGCGGCCGGCATCTACAACTATCTGCCGCTGGCGCAGCGCAGCCTGTTGAAGATTCAGCAGATTATCCGCGAGGAGATGGACGCTATCGGCGCGCAGGAGATGCTGCTGCCCGCGCTGAACCCGGCCGAGGTGTGGAAGGAGTCTGGCCGCTGGGACGTGATGGGCGACAACATGTTCCGCCTCAAAGACCGCTTCGGGCGCGACCTCTGCCTCGGCATGACGCACGAAGAGGTGATGACGGCGCTCGCGCGGGGCGAAGTCCGCAGCTACAAGCAGTTGCCGCAGATCTGGTACCAGATTCAGACCAAGTTCCGGGACGAACCGCGTCCGAAGTCGGGGCTGCTCCGCGTGCGGCAGTTCCTGATGAAAGACAGCTACTCGTTCGATCTGCTGCCGGCGGGGCTGGACATCTCTTATGAAAAGCACCGGGCGGCGTACTATCGCATTTTTGAGCGCTGCGGGCTGAAGTTCCTGGCCGTCGAGGCGCATTCGGGCGCGATGGGCGGCAGTCAGTCGCACGAGTTCATGGTGGAGTCGGCGGCGGGCGAAGATTTTGTGGCGGTGTGCGAAGCGGCCGGTTATGCGGCGAACCTCGAAAAGGCCGTCTCGACACCGGTGCCGTCGGCTGCACCCGATATCGAGGGCGATCTGGAGCCGGAAGAGTTCCACACCCCCGGCCAGAAGACAATTGACCAGTTGGCGGCCTTTACGGGCGTGCCGGCGACGAATCTGATGAAGTCGGTGGTTTATGTGGGCGACGGCAAGCCGTACCTGTGCCTGCTGCGCGGCGATCATCAACTGAACGAAGCCAAACTCGGCTCGGCCACGGGCGCCGCCGACCTGCGCCCGGCTCACCCGGCCGAGATCCAGGACTGGTTCGGGGCCGCTCCCGGGTCGCTGGGTCCGGTGGGCGTGCGGAACATGCCGATTCTGCTCGATGCGGCGCTCGCCGGCCGGAAGAACCTGATTGCGGGCGCCAATAAAGACGACTATCATCTGCGCCACGTGACGCCCGGGGAGGACTTCACGGCCGTGACGCACGACCTGCGGCAGGTGGCCGAAGGCGATACGCACGTCGAAACCGGCGCGCCGCTCAAGCTGGTAAAGACGGTGGAGATCGGCCACATCTTCAAGCTCGGCTACAAGTACTCGGAGTCGATGGGCCTGAAGGTGCTGGACCAGGACGGCAAAGAGGTGACCGTGATCATGGGCAGCTACGGCATCGGCGTCGAGCGGATTCTGTGCGCGGCCATTGAGCTGTATCACGACGAGAGCGGCATCGCGATGCCCCCGGCGATCGCCCCGTTCCAGGTGGTGATCACCCCGGTCTATTACGCCGACCCCGCGCAGCGCGAGGCCGCGGCCGCGCTCTACCGCGAATGCAAGGCGCTCGGCATCGATGCGCTGCTTGATGATCGCGACGAGCGGCCGGGCGTGAAGTTCAAAGACGCCGAGCTGATCGGCATCCCCTATCGCATCACGATCGGCAAGAAGCTGCCGCAGGGGATTGTCGAAGTGGTAACGCGCCGGAGTAAGTCGGCCGAAGAGGTCGCCGTGGCGGACGCGGCGGCCCATGTGGCGCGGCTGCTGCGGGGCTAGGGCGGTGCTCCGCGATCAGTTTCCGGCGCTTGCGCGGTTCACCTATCTGAACACGGCCACCTATGGGCTGCTCTCCCGGCGCGGGAGGGCGGCCATGGTGGGTCATCTCGACCGCCGGGACGAGTTCGCCTGCGGCGATTTCCTGGCGTGGTTTGATGATATGGACCGGCTGCGCGGCAAACTCGGACGTCTGGTGGGGGCGCAGGCGGACGACATCGCCTTTGCGCCCAACGCGGCCACGCCACTTTCGCTGCTGCTGAACGGTCTGGACTGGGCGCCCGGCGACGAGATCGTCACGCTCGAAAACGAGTTCCCGAACCAGCTCTACTTCCCCGCCCTGCTGGCTCACCGGGGCGTGAAGTTCATCGCCGCGCCCTGGGAGCGGCTGCAGGAGCAGATCACCGCGCGGACGCGCCTGATTGTGGTCAGCCAGGTGAGCTACTCGACGGGTTTCCGGCCGCGCCTCGAAACGCTCGACCGCCGCAGCGCGCTGCTCTACGTCGATGCCACGCAGTGCCTGGGGGCGCTGACCTTCGACTGGGCGGCGGTGCGGCCTGATTTTCTGGCCGTGAACGGATATAAGTGGATGCTCGCCCCTAACGGCGCGGCCTTCTACGCCGTTTCGCCCGCGCTGCGCGCGCGCCTGGCGCCGCAGGTGATCGGCTGGCGGAGCCACTTCGATTGGCGCAATGTGAACAATCTCCACGCGGCCGCGCCCGTGTTTGCCGAGGCCGCCGAGCGGTACGAAGGCGGGATGCTCGACTTCCCCAGCCTGTATGCGCTCGAGGCCGCCGTCGATGTGCTCTTCGAGTTGGGGCCGGAGGAGGTAGAGCGCTACGTCCTGAACCTGACGGAGACGCTGCGGGGGGCGCTGCGCCGGGTGTCCGGCGTGACGCTGTACAGCGACGAGTTCGCCGCGACCGGCCCGACACCGATCACGAGCGTCCACTTTGCCGGCCTTGAGGCGGGGGCGCTGGCCGCCCGCCTCAAGGCCGAACACAACATTCTCACGTCGGCCCGCTGCGGCCGTCTGCGCCTGTCGCCGCACTTCTACAACGACGAGAACGACATCGACCGCCTGCTCGCCGCGCTATAACCCGTAGGCGGCGATCGCGTTGCGGGAGAGAATCTGCTCCTGCTCGGCCACCGAGTACCGCTTGATGGTCTGCTTGATCAACTCCACCCACGGCTTGTACTGCCCGGCGACCAGCATGACGGGCCAGTCGGAGCCAAACAGCAGCCGCTTCGGACCGAAGGCCTGCAAGGCGGTGTCGAGATACGGCGCCAGGTCGGCCGAGCTCCACTTCTTCCAATCGGCTTCCGTGATCATGCCCGAGAGCTTGCAGTAGACATTGGGGCGTTTGCCCAGCGCGATCATGTCCTCGCGCCAGGGCGAGAGAATCCGCTCTTTGATCTTGGGCTTGGCGACGTGGTCGAGGATGAAGAGCTGATTGGGATGCTGGTCGACAAAACGGATCGCGGGTTTCAGATGCCGCTCGTAGATCAGGATGTCGTAGCGCAGCTTGTACTTGAGCAGCTTCTTCACCCCGGCGTTAAAATCGGGGCGCAGGATGTAGTTGTCGTCGGGCTCGCCCTGAATCACGTGGCGGACGCCTTTGAACTTCTTATGCGCGGCGAGCCGCTCGAGATGCTTTTCGACGTCGTTCTCAGTCAGCGGCACCCAGCCGACGACCCCGCGGAGAAAGTCGTGTTTTTCGGCCATGCCCAGCAGCCAGTCGCTCTCTTCTACCGTCGTGCGCGCCTGCACCGAGACGGCGCCGGAGACGCCGGCCTCGTCGAGCGTCTTCTTCAGATCCGCCGGCAGAAAGTCGCGACGAATGGTCTTCATCTCGTCACTGATCCAGCCGTACTCGGCGGCCGAATACTTCCAGAAGTGGTGGTGGGTATCGATAATCGTCATGTGGCTTGGGCCTGGGCCGCGGCGCGTTTCTTTTCGGCTTCGCGTTCGGCGAGGATTCTCTTCCAGTCTTCGAGGATTACGGCCGTGGCGGTGGAGCCGAAGCGGTCGCAGCCTGCATTGTATACCGCCAAGGCGGTTTCGAGGGTACGCACGCCGCCGGAGGCCTTCATCTTCACGCGGTCCTTGAGGATGGACTTCATCAGGGCCAGATCCGGCAGGGTATAGCCGGAGGGGCCGAAGCAGGTGGAGGTTTCGGCGTAATCGACCTCGCAGCGTTTGCAGATGCGGCAGAGGATCACTTTGAGATCGTCGGCCAGGTAGCCGTTTTCAAAGATTACCTTCGTGAGAGCGCCCTCCTGCCGGCAGCTTTCGCTCATCTGCAGAATCTCGGTTTCGACGTGTTGAAACTGGCGCGAGATCATCTTGCCGATGTTGGCGACAAGGGCGATCTCTTTGGCGCCGCGACGCAGCAGGTCGCGGCCCTCATAGAGCTTGGCCGCCGTGCTCGACGAGCCATGCGGGAAGCCGGCCACGGTGGCCACGGCGACGCCGGAGCCGTCGAGCGTGCGGACGGCGAGATCGACATCGCAGGGGCGCACCACGGCGGCGGCGACGCGGTACTCGCGGGCAAGCCAGAGGCCGGTGATGACGTCCTCCTCCGACAGGTCGGGCCGGGTGAGCGAGTGCTCCATCAGGCGAGCGAGATCTTCGTAGGTTTCTAGCGCGGGCCGGGCTTCTTGTTCGCTGTGCGGATCCATAGAGTTCCCCATTCTTTGATGCGGGTGCGGCCTTTCGGCGTCCCCGTCCACCAATCCTCGTGATGAAAGTTGCCGAAGTTTCCGGCGCCGCGCTCTTTTTCGTCGAGGTCGCCGAGGGCGATGTTCAGACCCATGGGTCGGTCGCCGAGCCGGGGCGAGTAGAACTGGCCCGGGGCGACTTCGAGACAGGGGTCAAAGCTGATGGCCCATTCGAGCACATATCCTTTGCCGCCCGGTTTCGGTTTGGCGGCGCAGTCCATGGCGTGGGTTTGAATCCAGCGCTGGTAGGTGGTCCAGGCGGCGAGGCTCGACCGCGGCTCGCCCTCCAGGAGGCCGGCGGCGCCGATGCCGCCGAGGCGCGACTTCGTCAGGTTACAAACCATCTGCCAGCTCTGCCCGTTGCCGGCGGCGTTCTCTTCGGGGGAGCTCCACCGGTTGGTAGCGTTCATGAGAATCTCCATCTCGTCGCCGAACCAGGGAAAGCCGGCCCGCGTCAGGTCGTGGGCGCGGGGGTTTTCCGCGGGCAGCCAGCGGGGGGTATCGATGCCGTAGAGCACGTCATCGGTGACGTCGAAGCCGAAGTAGAGGCGTCGGCCGTCGTGCTTGACGTAGCCTTTGACGGCGAGATCGCCGGGGTCGGTGACGGGGGAGAAGGTGGAGATCCAGCCGGTGACGCCGGCAAATGACGTCGCGTCGGTCCACTCGCCCGGGGCGAGGACGCCATCAATGTTGGGCGTCTGGCCCGGGAAGGCCTCCATGGTTTGGGGGAAGTCTCCGGCCCAGGCCGCCAGCGAGGCGGCAAACAGGAGAGCGCAGCGCATGAGGGTTACTTCTTTTTCCGCGCCGGAGCGGCACCCGGGGCCAGCGCCCGGAGCTCCGTCCTGGCCTTGGCGGCGTTCTCGTGGGACGGGAACTTTTTGACCAGAGTCTCAAACTCGGTGCGCGCTTCGGCTTTGTAGCCGCTCTTGACGAGCGCCCGGCCTTTGAGCAGCAGGGCATCGGCGGTTTTGGAGTTGTCGGGATAGGCCTCGAGGAGCTTGTCGAAAGCGGCGAGAGCGGCTGTGTAGTCGCCGCGGAGGTACTCAATCTCGCCGATGTAATACTGGGCGTTCGGCGCCAGATCGGAGCTGCCGAAGTATTGGATGTAGTCTTTAAACTGGGCGATGGCGAGGTCGGCGTTGCCGGAGGTACGATCGCGCATGGCGGCGGTGTAGAGCTGCTCGGCCGAAACGCCGGCGGGCGGAGCGCCGGCGGTGGGGGCGGCGCCCGGGGGCGGCGGCGGCGGGGCGCTGAGGGTGCGGATGGCCTGGCTCAGGTCGGCGACCTGATTCTGCAGCTTTCCGAGCCGGGAGGTGAGGTCAGCGACGGATTCCCGCACGCTCGAAAAATCGCTCGACATCTGGTCGACCTTCGTTCCCAGACCGGCGACGGGCACGACGAGATTCTTCTCCTGGTCCTTCAACTTGTCGCGCAAACTCGCTTCGAGCACGGCGGTGGCGGTGTTCGCCTTGTTGGCGGCATCGAGCGTCTGCTGGAGCAGCACCTGAAGGGCGGCCAGCTTTTCATCCTGCGACCGTTGCAGCGAGCGGACCTGATCCTGCATCTGCAGGATGTCGCGCTGCATTTCGAGTATCTCTTTCTTCTGCCCGAAGATCGAAGGAACCAGCAACAGGCCGAGCAGGGCAAAACGAGAGGTAAGTTTCATATCGGGATCGAGAATAGGAAAACGGGGGCGGATGCTGCCATCCGCCCCCGGCTATTGGTATTACGGAAACAACTACTGCGCCACGAAGTGCGAGCGGCGATTCTTCGACCAGCAACCTTCGTTGCTTTCGGTACAGGTCGGCCGCTCCTTGCCGTAGGAGATCGTCCGCAGCCGGTCGGCGGAAACGCCCAACTGGGTCAGGAACTCCTTGGTAGCGGTAGCGCGACGGTCGCCCAGTCCGAGGTTGTACTCGGCCGAGCCGCGTTCGTCGCAGTGGCCTTCGATCGTCAGCGTGTTGTTCGGGAACTTGCCGAAAATGGTCTTCAGGGCATCCGCGTTCTTGGTCAAGGTCGCGCGGGAGTCTTCCCGAATTTCGCTCTTGTCGTAGTCGAAGTAGACGTCCTGAATCAGCTTGGCGACCATGGTGCCGAAGTCATCGGACGGGGCCGGGGTGGGCGGAGGCGCCGGGGCGGCGGGGGCGGTCACATTGACGGTGACCGATTCGGTCGCGGTGCCGCCGGAGTTGGTCGCCGTGAGCGTGTAGCTCGTGGTCGAAGACGGGAAGACGCTCCGGTTGCCGGAGGCCGATACGGTACCCAGGCCCTGGCTGATCGAAACCGAGTCGGCGCCCTTGACTTCCCACTTCAGCACGGAGGCCTGACCGCGTTCAATCGTCGAGGGTTCTGCCGTGAAGAAGACAATCATCGGCTTCTGCACGACCGCCTTCGGCGCGACCGGCGCGGGAGCGGGGGGTGGAGGTGGCGCGGCCACCTTTTTCCGGCAACCCGCCGCGAAAAACGAAAGCGTGAGAGCGAGTGCGATTACACTGACGCGTCTGATGTTCATCCTAAATCCTTCCTCCTCAATTCTTCTGCTATCGAAATCTGTTTACAAGTTTCGCAAAATTCGAGCGCCGGGTCACTTGGTCCAAACCGGCTTCTCGTTCACCCCGGCGGAAGTCAGCTGCCGGAGTTGGGTTCCGTCGGCCAGCATCGACCAGATCTGCATCGATCCGCCCCGGTTGGACGAGAAAACAATGTGCCGGCCATCGGGAGCCCAGCTCGGGTTCTCGTTGCGCCCGGCGCCCTGGGTAAGCTGCACGTATTCTCTCGTCGCTACATCCATGATGAATATATTCCAATTGCCGGGGGAGTAGCCTCTGGTCCAGGCGAACGCCATATGGCTCCCTTGCGGATTCCACGATGGATTCGAAGCCTCTCCCTCTCCGGTGGTCAGACGGGTTACGTCCGTGCCATCAATATTCATTTTATATATTTGCTGCGGTCCACCGCGACCCGATACAAATAATATCTCATTCCCGGTCTTCGGGTTGATCTTGGGTTCGACCTCAATGGACCGTGTGTTGGTCAACCGCTCTAATTTACTGCCATCGGCATTGGCGCGGTAAAGCTGGGCCCAGCCGCTTGCCGTCGACGAGTAGATCAGCTGTTTGCCGTCCGGGGTGTAGGCGGCGGTAGCGTTCATCGATGCCCTTTGGTTGTAGAACGGGATCTTCCTACCGGTTTCAAGCGAATGGACGACAATCTGCGGCACGCCGCCGGCAAAGCTTGTAAAGGCAAGACGGGTCCCGTCCGGAGAAACGTTCGGCATCGTGACCAAATTCTTGTAAAAGGTGAACTGTTTCTGGTTCGATCCGTCGTAGTCCATCACCCAGATCTCCTTCGAGCCGGAGCGGTAGGACACAAAGTAGACCTTTGACCCCGCCAGGCTTTCGACGCCAAACTGCCGCAAAATGTCCGTGGCGAACTCGTGGGCGACTTTTCTTGCGCCTTCTTCGTCGAGCGATCCGTGATAGATCTTCCCGATCACCTGCGCCGCCGACACCTCCGACTGGCGGACATTGAACAGCCAGCCAAACAGGACCAACTGGTTATCCTGTTCGGCGGTGTAGCCGAAGGCAAGAAAGTCGCTGCTGACCGGCGGTTCACTCCAATCGAGCAGCCACGGGGCGCGCGTCCGGTTGTTCGGATCGTACTGCAGGGGCTTGCGGAAATCCTCCGGGCGCTGGGGCACATTCAGCGGAAACATGCTTTTGGGCGCCATTTTAAAAACGCCCGCCTGGTCGATGTCCTGGAACAGCGTCTCATTAAAGACGGCGGCTACATTCGCCGCGCGGCCGGCGCCCCGGAAATCCGGAATCGCAATGACGGCTTTCTGTCCGCCAACGATCCGGCCCACGATATCGGCTCCCTGCTGCGCGTATCCGAGCGAAGCGGTCCATGCCAAAAGACAAGAGAGAATAAAGTTCTTCATCGCTGTAGTTGAAATTGAAATTCTACGTTGGCCGAATCCCGTTCGAACTCCCGGGGCAGCGGCGGGAACGGAGAGGCCTCCTGCACGGCGCGCTGCGCGGAGTAGTCAAGCGGCATTATCCCACTGCGCTGCGACACCCTGATGTTGCGGACGCTGCCATCGCGCAGAATGTCGAAGGTAACGGCAACCAGATTGGCCGTGCGGATGTTTGGATCGATATCGTTAGTCCGCCATTTCTCGGCGATCCGGCGCTTGATCAGGTCGGCGTAGGCGCCAAAGCGGGTGCCAAGCGGGGTGCCGGTGCCGATGCCGACCCCACCCGCGCCGGGTACGCCAAACATCGGGTTCGACATGGTCCGGCCCACGGTGGTCTTCAGTTCGTTGGGACGGTCCGGCTCCTTGGGGCGGTAGCGATTGGCTTCGGCGGCCACATCGGCAATCCGCCGCTTTTCCCGTTCGGTTTTGAGGGCAATCGCGCGCGGATCTTCCTTCGGCCGGGTCTTTTCCGGTTCCGGCTCTTTCTGTTTGACCTCCGATTCGGTCTCCGCCGCCACGGGATTCGCCTTGGCCTGCCGCACCATCAGTGGAATCTTGCTGACGGGTGTGATGGCGAAGCCGCCGCCCGGCAGCGCATTCGGGTCGCCCCACTCCTCCCGCCGCCAGCCCGGCAGCAGGCCGTAGCCGATGACGGCGCACAGCACCAGCCCATGCAACACGAGGCTCTGCGCGAGAGCGTTCGAAGCTTTGCGCTCGCGCGTGGCGGTCGTCATTTCTTGCGTCCGGCCTCATCGACGGGCTGCGTGACCATGCGCACGTCCAGCTTCGACTCGCCGAGCTGCGAGATCACCTGCGCGATCGGATCCCAGGGCGTCGCCTTGTCGGCGCGGACGTAGACCGCCTTCTGGCCAGGGAAGCGCTGCTTGATGGCATCGCCCAGCTGATTGATATTGACGGCTTTTTCGTTGAGCTGCATCTCGCCTTCGCGCGTGATGGTAACCACCGGCAGATCCTCCGCCGATTGACGCACCTGCTTCACCTTCGGCACGTCGACCTCAAGGCCGAACTCCATCACATGCGCCGTCAGCATGAAGATGATCAGCAGCACCAGGACGACGTCGACCAGCGGAATGATGTTGATTTCGGCTAGCGCCGAGGTGGAGCCGCGAAAGCGCGATCCCCGTCCGTTCCGGCTGCCCATCGAAAACGCCATCGGTTATACCTCGTACGCGCGTTCGACCAAATTGAGGAACTCGAGCGAAAAGTCCTCGAGCCGGGCGCCAATCTCGCGCACCGAGGCGCCGAAGTAGTTGTAGAAGATCGCCGCCGGAATCGCGGCGGCCAGCCCGGCCGCCGTCGCCACCAGGGCCGCCGCAATGCCCGGGCCCACCGCGCGTAAACTGGCGCTGCCCGCCGAACTCAGCGCCTGAAACGCGTCAATGATGCCGAGCACCGTGCCGAACAGGCCGATGAACGGGGTAATCGCGGCAATCGTCGCGAGCCAGCTGAGGTTCTGTTCAAGCTCGCTGATCTCCTGGCTAATGCCGATCTGCAGGCTGCGCTCAATCGCCGGGCGGTTGGTGAGCTTCCCTTTGCCGCGGACCTGACGATCCACCTCGGCCCATCCGGCGTCGAAGACTCCGACGATGGGCGCGGTCGGATACTGTTCACAAGCCGCCGTAATCACGTTCATATCCGCGGCCTTGCGGAAGGTGCGAAGGAACTTGCCGTTCTCTTCGACAGCCTTTTTGAGCCGGCCCCGCTTCTGGAACACGATCATCCAGGAGTAAACGGAGGCCGCCACCAGCAGTCCAAGCACAGCCAGCGAAATCGGGTTATCGGAGCTGATAATGCTCCACCAACTGGGCCCGGGCGAAGGCGCCGCGGCGGTCAGAATAAAAAATGCGCTCAACAGAATCTCCAGCCCTCCATTTTAGCGGGACGCGCTAGCCAAACAATAAGTCTATCGCGTGATTTTAGTTGCGCGTGTAAATGACCCGCCCGTTGAAGACGGTCACGTCCACCCGGGTCTTGTGGATGTCGGCCGGCGGAATGCGAAACAGGTCCTGCGACAGGATGACCATGTCGGCGAGCATCCCGGGTTTGATTTGGCCCTTCTGCTGCTCCTCGAAGCTCGCGTAAGCCCCGTTGACGGTGTAGGCCCGCAGCGCGGTTTCTACGCTCACCCGCTGCGCCGGCAGCCAGCCGCCGGCGGGGAGGCCGGTGGTGGTCTGCCGGTTGACGGCGTTGTGCATGCCGCGGATCGGGTCGAGGCTGATCGACGCTGGCCAGTCGCTTGAAAAGACGAGCCGGGCGCCGGCCTTTTCGAGACTCCGCCACGCAAACGAGTTCGGCAGCCGCGCCGGGCCAATGGCGTGCGACCAGATCTCCACCGTGCCCGGATCGGCATGGATCGGCTCCATCGAAGGCAGCACGCCGAGAGCGGCAAAGCGCGGGATATCGGAGGAGGCGATGGTCTCGATGTGTTCAATGCGGAAACGGGAATCGCGCGCGCCATTGACGCGGCGGGCGTGTTCGTAGCCATCGAGCGCCATGCGCACGGCGCGGTCGCCGATGGCATGGGTGAAGATCTGCAGCCCCAGTTGGTCGGCGAGAGCGACGGTCGCGTTGAACTTCGGCTGGGTCCAGACGGCCTTGCCGGTCTCGCCGGGCTTGTTCGAGTAGGGTGCGAGCATGGCGGCGGTGTGGGACTCGATCACGCCGTCCATCATCAGCTTGATTGCGGCCACGCGCAGGTCCGGCCCCGGAAAACGGCTCTTGTGCGCGGCCCACTCGCGCAGGGTGGCCTCGTCCGTGAGCGGGCCCACGCTGGGCGCGATAGCGGTGCGCACCGTCAGCTTCCCGGCCTTGGCAAACTCGCTGAATAAAGAGATGGTCTCCTCGTCGCCGCTGGCATTCTGCATGCTGGTGATGCCCAAGCGCGCGAGCACAGGCATCCCATCGGCCAGCGCCTGCAGGTTCCGCGCCCGGTCCGGCCGGGGAACGAACTTGCGGACGAGGCCCTGCGCCCCCTCCTTCAAGGCGCCCGCCGGCTCGCCGGCCGCGTTTTTGACCACTTCGCCAAATCCCTTGTATTCGGTGGCCGCCGTGACCCCGGCCATGGCCAGCGCCTTCGAATTTACCCAGGCCGTGTGTCCGTCGTAGGCGCTCAGAAACACCGGCCGGTCTTTCACGACGGCGTCGAGCCACTCCTTCACGGGCAGTTTGCCGCCCGGGAAACAGAGATACTCCCAACCCCGTCCCGTAACCCACCCGGTGCCCGGGTTGCGGGCCACGAAGTCACCCACCGCCTTCTGAATGGTCTCGAGCGTGCAGATGCCCGTCAGGTCGATCTCGCGCAGCCCCAGCGCGCCGCCGAGAAAGTGCAGATGGGCGTCGTTAAAGCCCGGGGTGACCAGGCGGCCTTTGGCATCGACAACGCGGGCCCCGGGCGGCGTTGCAATCTCCTCACCGCCGACCGCCAAAATACGACCGTCCCGCATCACCACGGTCGAGGCAAATGGCTTCGTTTCGTCACCGGTCCACACTCGCCCGCCACGGATGACGAGATCCTCGCCCCAAACCACGGCCGAAAGAAGAAACACCAGGAGAACGCGCATGATCTTCAGTCTGCCAGATCCCGGAGAATATCCTGACCCGGAGAATATAATCAGAAGATGTCTCCGGATGTGATGGCGAAATACGAGGTGGTCATCGGCCTCGAAGTGCACGCCCAACTCAGCACGCGCACGAAGATCTTCTGCTCCTGCCCCACCAGCTTTGGCGCCCAGCCCAACACGAACGTCTGCCCGGTCTGCCTCGGCCTGCCCGGGGCGCTGCCGGTGCTCAGCCGTGGCGCGGTCGAACTCGGCGCCAAGGGTGCGCTCGCGCTGAACTGCGCCGTGCAGCCGGAGTCGGTTTTCGCCCGGAAGAACTACTTCTATCCGGACCTGCCCAAGGGCTACCAGATCTCGCAGTTCGATAAGCCGCTCGCTCTCGCCGGCTACCTCGACGTTCATGTCAACGGCGAAACCAAGCGCATCGGCATCACCCGCGTCCACATGGAAGACGATGCCGGCAAGTCGGTGCACGACGGCTTCAAAGACTCCGACCGCTTCACCTACGTCGATCTGAACCGCTCGGGCACGCCGCTCATCGAGATCGTCTCCGAACCCGATATCCGCAGCGCCGACGAGGCCGTCGAGTACTTCAACGAAGTGCGCCAGGCCCTCGTCTTCGCCGAGGTTTCGGCCTGCGACATGGAGAAGGGCCATCTACGCTGCGACGCCAACGTCTCCATGCGGCGCAAGGGCGCCAAAGAGTTCGGCACCCGCGCCGAGGTGAAAAATCTCAACTCGTTCCGCTTCCTCAAACAGGCGATCGAGTTCGAGATGGAGCGGCAGGTGGAGATCCTCGAGTCCGGCGGCCGCGTCATCCAGGAGACCCGCCTGTTCAACCCCGAGTTGGGCGAAACTCTGTCGATGCGCTCGAAAGAGGAGGCGCACGACTACCGCTACTTCCCCGAACCGGACCTGATTCCGGTGCGCATCAGCCCCGAGTGGCTCGCCCGCCTGCAGGCCTCGATGCCGGAGCTGCCGCAGGCCCGGCGCGCCCGTTTTGTCAGCGAATACGGCCTGCGCGAATACGACGCGCAGATCCTGACCGCCTCGCGCGAAACCGCCGACTATTTTGAACGCGCCGCCCGCGCCGCGTCCGATCCGAAGCAGGCCGCCAACTGGGTCATGGGCGACCTGGCCGGCCTGCTCAAAGCCGACGGCAAAGAGATCCCGGACTCGCCCATTCCGCCCGAGCACATCGGCGAACTTGTCACGCTCATCTCCAAGGGCGAACTTTCGGGCAAACTGGCCAAGGAGATCTTCCCGAAGATGTACGCCACGGGCGATGCGCCGTCGGCGATCGCCGAACGCGAGGGGCTCAAACAGATCAGCGACACGGGCGCCCTCGAAAAAATTGTCGAAGAGGTGATTGCCGCCAATCCCAAGCAGGTCGAGCAGTACAAGGCCGGCAAGACCACCGTGATCGGCTTCTTCGTGGGCCAGGTGATGAAGCAGTCGCGCGGCCAGGCCAACCCGGCTACGGTAAACGCGATTCTGGCGGAAAAGCTGAAATAAGGCGGCCTCCGGCAAGAACATTTCGACCGCGGAATGTCGGCCGGAGCCGCGCTACACTTACCTGTTGTTGCTTACCCGACCCGACCTCCCCACCGAGAACGCGGCCGAGATCGTGGGCCAGTTGGCGCACGAACTCCGTCAGCCGCTAAGCGCCATGGAGGCGATCGTCTACTACCTGCAACTGACGGTGGTCGACGATGCCCGTACGCGCGCCCAGATCGAGAAACTGCGGCAGTTGATTGACCAGTCGGGATCTATCCTCTCCGACGCCGTCCACTATCTACAGGCCGCGCCCGCCCGCCCCGAACCCCACGACCTGCACGAAGCGCTCGCCGAGAGCGCAGGCCGGCTGGCCACGCTCGATCAGAACCTGCTCGCGTTCGATCTGGCTGATCCTTTCCCGCTCCTCAACTTCGACCTGATCCAGATGCAGCACCTGCTCGGAGCAGCCCTGCGGTTCTGCCTCCGCGCCAGCCGGCGGGCGCATCCCGTCGAGGTGACTACGCGCGTCCAAAACACCCGCGCCGTGCTGCGCTTTGCCACCACGGCGCCGCACCTCGATCTGCTCTCGCCCGAAGATCTGTTCACGCCGTTTGAAGACCATCCCACGGCGGTGGCCGGGCTGGGCCTCGCCAGCGCCCGCCGCATTGCCGAAGCGCACGGCGGCGACTGCCGGCTGCTCACCGAACCCGGGCACCGCCTGGCGCTGCGTATCGAACTGCCGATTTAACGCTTCGGCTCCGGCCGCGCCCACGGCGCTTTGCCAGGCGGGGCCGCGGGTTGGAACCGTGCGCGAATGCGCGCCAGCGCCTTGAGCTGAATTGCAACGCCCTGCTCGAAGATGCCGCCTTCGTCGAGCAGCGTCTTCTGCAGGTCGGCGAGCGGCACCGCCTGTACGCTGACGCCCTTGTCGACGGCCAGCGCCGCCGCCACGCCGGCCGCGTGCCCCAGAATCATGTACTGCGGCTCCATGCGCAGGCTCGAATACGCCACGTGGCTCGCCGAAAAGCAGACGGGCACCAGCAGGTTCACGGCCTCGGACGCCTTCGGCAGCAGGACGCGGTAAGGAATCTGATACGGCTGCACGGGCACCTCGACGTTGCCCTCGTTGACGACGAAGCCTTCGGCCGAGATATGGCGCTGCACGTTATGCGAATCGGAGTTGTAGCTGCCCATGCCGATCACGTCCGGCTTGGTGCGTTCGGTCTGCAGGTCTTTCTGCGTGGCGACAAAGCCACCCACCATCCGCCGGGCTTCGCGCACGTAGAGCTGGTGCGGCCAGTGGCCGGTATCGGCGAACTCGTCTTTGGCCAGGCCCCATTCGCGGGCCTCGGCCTGCAGGGCCGGCGGCACGCGCGGGTCGTTGGCGAGGAAGTAGTAGAACCCCTGTTGATAGTCGATGTGCTCCTGCCAGAGGCGCGCCCGTTCAGCGTAGCTGCCTTCGGGATAGGTGTAGTTGCGGCCGATGTAGTCGGTCGAAAAGCCGCCGCGGTTATTGAAGTCGGCCTTGCCATTGGGAATGATGCGAATCAAACCCACCTCGTTCATGGTCAGCGCCCGGCCCATGTAGCCGGTCATCGCGGTGAGGTAACGGGCGAGCAGTTCGTAGCGGGCCGGGTTGTAGTTGGCCGGCTTGGGCCAGGGCAGGCGGTTGGCGGGGACCTTGGTGGCGATGACGCGGAAGTTGTAGGCCTGAATCCGCTTGTCGCCGCTGCCGGGTTCGCCGCGCGGTTCGGCCGAAATCTCCGGCAGCAGCTTTCCGTTCGCCTCGCGGGCGGGGATGTCGACGGCGAAGTTGTGGTTGCGGGTGTGGGCCAGCACGCCGGCCAGCGACTCGCCGTAATCCTTCTGCCCCTCGCGGCCGTAGGTGTAGGAGACGCCGGCCTGCGCCATCAGATCGCCTTCGTAGCTGCAATCGGCGAAGACCTTAGCCCGGAAGCGGGCGCCGTTCTCCATCGTCACTTCCGCCACGCGGTCGCCCTGCTTCAGAACGCCGGTCTTCTCGCGCAGGCGGTGCCCGTAGAGCACGGTCACCCCGGCGTCGGCCAGCATCTGCCGCATTACCTTTTCGGCCGCCCCCGGTTCGGGCATCCAGGCCACCTGCTGCAGATGGCGGTCCAACTCATAGTGCCGGCCCATGCGCCAGTAGAACTCCAGCGCCATGCCACCGATCACCTCGCCCTTGCCCATATCGGTTCCGGAGAGGCCCCCGGTCACCATGCCGCCGACGTGCCGGCCGGGCTCGAGCAGCACCGTCTTCAACCCGTGCCGCGCGCCGGAGACCGCCGTCATCACCCCGCCGGCCGTTGCGCCATAGACGACCAGGTCGAACTCCTGCGCCGCCAGTCCCGCCGCCAGGGCGATGGCCAAAGCCGCTACTTTTTGCATAGCTCCTCCACGCGGACGCGCAGCTCTTTCACCTCTGCCTTCAAATCGCCCAGCCGCGCCACGTTGGCCAACTGCGCCAGATACTCCTTCAACGGCCGCGCCGGCGTGCCCCAGACAACCTGGTTGCCGTGCACAATCTTCGACGTCAGCACGCCGCAGCCGCTGCCCAGCACCGCTTTGGACTCAATCCGCGCCTTGTCCCCAATGCCGACCTGCCCGCCAATGATCGCGTAATCCTCCACGACAACGCCGCCCGAAAGCCCGGTCTGCGCGGCAATCACCACATGGTTCCCGATCTGGCAGTTGTGCGCGATGTGGACCATGTTGTCGAGCTTGACGCCGTGGCCGATACGCGTCACGCCCAGCGCCGCGCGGTCAATGCAGGCGTTGGCGCCGAGTTCAAAGTCATCGCCAATCTCGACGCGGCCCACCTGCGGGAACTTCTGGTAGCGGCCTTCGTGCAGAACGAAGCCAAACCCGTCCGCGCCGATGACACAGCCGGCGTGCAGCACGGCCCGGGCGCCAATGGTGACGCCATCGTAGATCGTGACCCGGGCGTGCAGCAGCGCCTGGTCGCCCAGGGTCACCCCGGCGCCGATGGCGCACCCGGCCCCGATCTCGCTACCCGCGCCGATCTTCGTCCCCGCGCCGATCGTCGCCTGCGGCCCAACGCTGACGCCCGGGCCGAGTTCGACGCCTTCACCAAGCACCGCCGACGGATGCACCCCCGCAGCCGCGCGCCGCCGCGGATAAAGCGCCAGCAGACACCGGGCAAAGGCGCCCCGCGGCTGCGGGACATAGATCCGCGTCCGGCCGAGTTCGCTGCCGGGGGTGACCAGCAGGCAGCCGGCCCTGCTTGTCTCCGCCGCCTTGGCGCCCTTGGCGTTGCCGACAAAACTCAACTCGGCCGGCCCGGCCTCTTCAATCGGCGCCGCGCCCGTAATCTCGCACTCCCCGTCGCCGGACCAATCAGCGCCCAGCATGGCTGCAATTTCGCGTACTTTCATAGCTCGAACGCTATGATAGCGTTCAATGGCCATCGATCCTTCCGCGCACATCGCCCCCACCGCGCGCGTTCACCCCGACGCCCACATCGGGCCCCAGACCGTCATCGGCGATTTCTGCCTGATCGAGTCCGACGTCCGCATCGGCGCCCACTGCCGGATTGAACCCTACGTCTTCATCAAGCGCTGGACCACGCTCGGCGACCACAACGAGATCTCCGCCCACACCGTCCTTGGCACCGACCCGCTCGACCGGGCCTTCACCGGCGAGCGCTCCTACCTCACCATCGGCCACCACAACCAGATCCGCGAACACTACACCATCTCCCGCGGCACCAAGCCCGAATCCACCACCACCATCGGTGATCACAACTACGTGATGACCTCCGGCCACATCGCCCACAACGCCACCATCGGCTCCCATTGCACCATCGCCAGCTGCGCGCTCATCGCCGGCTACGTCACCGTCGAAGATCGCGCCTTCATCTCGGGCGGCGTGGGTATCCATCAGTTTTCAAAGATCGGCCGCCTCGCCATGATCGGCGGCAACATCCGCGTCAATCTCGACGCCCCACCCTACTTTCTCTACTCCGAGTTCAACATCGCGCCCCGCGGTCTGAACCTCGTCGGCCTGCGCCGCGCCGGCTTCACCGTGGCCGACATCGCCCCGCTCAAGCAGGCCTACCGGCTCCTCTACCGCTCCGGCCTCAAGCTCGCCGATGCCCTCGCCCGCATCGAGGCCGAGTTGCCCGGCGAGCACACGCAGCACCTCGTCAACTTCATTCGCTCCTCGAAGCGCGGCATCGCGCGGGAGGGCCGCCCCGGTGATACATTAGCCTAGTTGCGCCGTATTTCTGTCTTTCTCGTCCTGTCCTGCTGCGCCATCGCGCAGGAGCTGCGCTTGCCCGATGCCGTCAAGCAGGCGACGGCCAAGTACCCTTCCGTGCAGGTTTCTCTCGACCAGGTTGCTGAAGCCGCCGCCGGGGTGAATCTCGCGCGCCTGGCCTATCTGCCGCGGGCCGAAATGCTCGGCCAGGTCAACCGGGCCACGGCCAATAACGTCTTCGGCCTGCTGCTGCCGCAGACCGTGGTCTCGCCCATCTCCGGTCCGCTGCTCCCCACCGGCGCCAGCTTCGCCAGCGTCTGGGGCACCGCCGTCGGCCTGATGATCAACTGGGAGCCGTTTGACTTCGGCCGCCGCGAAGCCGAAGTGGCCGCCGCCGCCGCCAGTAAAACCCGCGCGGAGGCCGCCGTCGCGCGCGCCGAACTCGAAGTCGCCACCGCCACGGCCGATGCCTATCTCACGGCGCTGGCCGCCGAACAGACCGTGCTCTCGGCCCGGGCCGCCGTCACGCGGTCGCAGGAGCTGGTTCGCCTGACCGAGGCGCTCGTCCAGGCCGACCTGCGCCCGGGCGCCGACCTCTCCCGCATCCAGTCCGAAGTGCTGCTCGCCCAGGCCCAGGTGGTCCGCGCCGAACAGGCGGCCGCCACGGCCCGCGCTACGCTTGCGCAGTTCGCCGGGCCCGGCACGCCCGTCAACTCGTTCCGCGCCCTGCCTCCCGCCGCGCCGCCCGCCGGCCTCGCCGCCACGCATCCCGTCATCCGCGAACAGCGGGCGGCCATCGACGAGATCAAGTCCCGGCAGACAGTGCTCGACAAAAGCTGGTACCCGCGTCTGAACACGCAGGCCAACGTCTTCGGCCGCGGCGCGGGCACCAATCTCAACGGCCCGTTTCCGGGCGGGGCTGCGGGTCTGGCGCCCAACACGGGCAACTGGGCCATCGGCGCAACGGTCACCTTCCCCCTGCTCGAGTACAAGACCCTGCGCGCCCGCCGGCAGGTGGAGCAGCAGCGCATCTCGCGCGAATCCTCCCGCCAGTCCCTGCTCGAACGGGAACTGGCCGCCGCCCTCGACCGCGCCCGCATCGCCGTCTCGACGGCGCGCAACCTCGCCACCATCACGCCCCGGCAGGTCGCCCTGCTCGGTCAGACCCTCGAACAGACCACGGCCCGCTACCGCGCCGGCCTCGCCAACCTGAACGAAGTGACCGACACGCAGCGTCTGTTGACGCAGGCCGAAATCGACCACGCGCTGGCCCTGCTCAACGTCTGGCGCGCCGAACTCGCGCTGGCCGCCACGCAAGGGGACCTCAACCCGTTTCTGAGCAAGGTGCCGTAAAGCCATGCGACTCGTTACTCTCGCCCTCCGCCGTCCGGTCACCATCTTTGTCGCCGTGCTCGCCATGGTCCTCGCGGCGTGGCTCGCCAGCCGGCGCATCGCCGTCGACATCTTCCCCGAAATCGGCCAGCCGGCCATCTTCGTCGCGCAGCCCTACGGCGGCATGGACCCCTCCCAGATGGAGGGCTACCTGACTTATTACTACGAGTACCACTTCCTCTACATCGCCGGGATTGAACACGTCGAGTCGAAAAACATTCAGGGCGCTTCCCTGATGAAGCTCTACTTCCATCCCGGCACCGACATGGCGCAGGCGATGGCGCAGGTGATCGGCTACGTCACCCGCTCGCGCGCCTTCATGCCGCCCGGCGTCGTCGGCCCGTTCATTACCCGCTTCGACGGCGGTTCGGTGCCCGTGGGCCAATTGATCTTCTCAAGCCCCACGCGCCCGCCGGCCGAAATGCAGGACATCGCGCTGAACCGCGTCCGCCCGCTGTTCGCCACCCTGCCCGGCGTCTCCGCCCCGCCGCCCTTCGGCGGCAACCAGCGCACCATCGTTGTCCGCCTCGATCCCGATAAACTGCGCAGCTACCGCATCTCGCCTGAAGAGGCCATCGCGGCTGTCAACCGCGCATCGAGCGTGCAGCCGGCCGGCAACATCCGCATCGGCGACCTCAACCATTTCGCCACCTCGAACGCCGCGCTCGGGGCGAACCTGCCCGAGTTGATGGACGCCCCGGTGCGGCCGGGCGAAAACCCGCCGGTGTTCCTGCGCGACATTGGCGTCGTCGAAAACGGCGCCGATATTCTCACGGCCTACGCGCACGTCAACGGCAAGCGCACGGTCTACATGCAGATCACCAAGCGCTCGGACGCCTCCACGCTGGACGTCATCCGCACGGTCCGCGCCAATCTCGGGGCGTTCAAAGCCGTCTGCCCGGAGGATGTCGATGTCCGCGTGGAGTTCGACCAGTCGACCGTGGTGACACAGGCGCTCAGCGCGCTGGGGACGGAAGCGGCGCTGGGCGCCGTGCTGACCGGCCTGATGGTTCTGCTCTTCCTGCGCGATTGGCGCAGCAGCCTGATTGTGATCACGACGATCCCGGTGGCGCTCCTGTCCGCGCTGGTCGGCCTGTGGGGACTCGGGCAGACGATCAACATCATGACGCTCGGCGGCCTGGCGCTCGCCGTGGGCGTGCTCGTCGACGAGGCGACCGTGGAGATCGAGAACATCCACGCGCACATGGCCGGCGGCCTCAACCGCGTCGAGAGCGTCCTTGCCGCCTGCCGCAAAACGGCTACGGCGCGGCTGCTTTCGATGTTGACGATCCTGGCCGTCTTCGCCCCGGCGCTGTTCCTGACCGGCGTGGGCCGCCAACTGTTCGTACCGCTGTCGCTCGCCGTGGCGCTGGCCATGGCCGCCAGCTACGTGCTGTCGAGCACGCTGGTTCCCGTGCTCGCCGCGAAGTTTGTCCGCCCCGCCGCGCACCGGCCAGGCTCAATGCTATATAGCAATTTGCTTGGCGCTTTGCTGCCGCTGCGGTGGGTCATCGCGCCGCTCTATCTGCTGCTCGCGGCCGGGGTGATCTACCTGGTCGTGCCGGGCCTGGGGACGGAGCTGTTCCCGGCCGCTGACGCGGGACAGTTCAAATTGCGCCTGCGCGCGCGCACCGGCACGCGCATCGAACGCACCGAAGAGTACGCGCTCAAGGCGCTCCAGCTGATGCAGCGCGAGGTCCCCGTGGCGATCAGCTCGGCCTTTATCGGCGTGCAACCGGCCAGCTATCCGATCAACACCATCTTTCTTTGGACCTCCGGCCCGCACGAAGCCGTCTTCCAGGTGGCGCTGAAGCCCGAGGCCACCCTGCGCGGCGAGGCGCTGCGCGAGCGCCTGCGGGCGGTGTTTGCCAAGGAACTGCCGCAGGTCCAGATCTCGTTTGAAGCGGGCGACATTGTCAGCGATGTGATGTCGTTCGGCTCGCCCACCCCCATCGAAGTGGCCGTGCAGGGGCCCGCCCTGCCCGCCAACCGCGCCCACGCCGAAAAGGTGATGGCCGAACTCCGGAAGCTTCCCGCGCTCCGCGATCTGCAGTTCGCCCAGCCGCTCGACTACCCCACCATCGACGTGCAGATCAACCGCGAACGCGCCGGCCAGTACGGCCTCACCATGGCCAACGTCGCCCGTTCGCTGGTCGCGGCAACGTCAAGCTCCCGCTTTGTCGATCCCAACTACTGGCGCGACCCGAACTCCGGTAACGCCTTCCAGATTCAGGTGGAGATTCCGCAGCACCGCATGGCTTCGGTGAACGACCTGGCCGACCTGCCGGTGATGCAGAACCGCGAGGCCCGCCCGGCGCTCGGCGACGTGGCAACCATCAAGCCCGGCAAGACCTATGGCCTCGTCGAGCGCTACAACATGCAGCGCGTCGTTTCGATCACCGCCAACCTGCACAACATTCCGCTCGGCGAAGCCGAAGCGCAGATCCGCGCCGCCCTCCGCCGGGCCGGGGAACCCGCCCGCGGCGTGACGGTGCAGGTGCGTGGTCAGGTGCCGGCGCTGAACTCGACGCTCGACGGCCTGCGCCTCGGCCTCGCCGTGGCGATTGCGGCCATCTTCCTGCTGCTGACGGCCTACTTCCAGAGCCTGCGCCTCGCGCTGGTGGTTCTTTCGACCGTGCCCGCCGTGCTGGCCGGCGTCGTGCTCGCGCTGCGCTTTACCGGCACCACGCTGAACCTGCAGAGCTTCATGGGCGCCATCATGGCCACCGGCATTGCTATCGCCAACTCGATTCTTCTTGTCACCTTCGCCGAACTGGCGCGCCGGTCCGGCGGTACGCTCGCCGACGCCGCGGCGGCCCGCCTGCGCGCCGTGCTGATGACCGCCTTCGCCATGATGGCCGGCATGACGCCCATGGCCCTCGGCGCGGCGCAGACGGCCCCGCTCGGCCGCGCGGTGCTCGGCGGTCTCGCGCTGGCCACGGTCGCCACACTCACCGTCGTGCCGCTGTTCTACAACATCCTGCAACCCCAAAACGCCCGCGATGCGTCCCTGCTACCCCATGAAGAGAACTCTTAGCCTCGCTCTACTCTGCGCCCTCGGCCTGTCTGCCCAGGAGACTGTTCCGGTGGTCGTGCAGCCGCTCGACCGCAAGCTCCGCCTGCCGGCCGAGATCCTGCCGTA
This sequence comes from Acidobacteriaceae bacterium, assembly GCA_020247055.1. GTDB lineage: Bacteria > Acidobacteriota > Terriglobia > Bryobacterales > Bryobacteraceae. The sequence continues at coordinate 63,921 of JADCJL010000226.1, forward strand.
TCAGGCCGTTGATCTCCACGCCCGCGTGCAGGGTTTTGTCGAAAAGGTCGAGGTGGACCGCGGCAGCGTCGTCCGCAAGGGGCAGCTGCTGATCGAACTGTCCGCGCCGGAGTTGAAGGCGCAGCTAGCCGAAGTCGAAGCCAAGGCCGTCGCGGTCGAGAGCCAGCGGGCCGAGGCCGAAGCGCGGCTCGCGAGCCAGGAGGCCGTGCTCGAACGCCTGCGGCAGGCGGCGGCGACGGCCGGGGCGGTGGCCGGGATTGAAGTGATTCAGGCGCAGAAGGCGGCCGAGGCGCTGCGGTCGCAGATCGCGAGTATTCAGAGCCAAGCCCGCGCCACGCGCGCCTCGGCGGCGGCCATCGGCGAACTGATCGGCTATCTGAAAGTGACCGCACCGTTTGACGGGGTCATCACCGCCCGCCACGTGCACCCGGGGGCGCTCGCCAACGGTCCGCTGCTGCGGATTGAACAGGTGAACCGGCTGCGCGTGGTGGTGGCCGTGCCGGAGTCCGAAGTGGCGACCATGATTGCGGGCGCCAGCGTGCCGTTCGCGATCGCGGGGGGCCTGACGGGCAGCGGTGTGATCACGCGCATCGCGCGGTCGGTGGACCCGAAGACCCGGACGATGCCCGTGGAGCTTGAAGTGGCCAACGCCTCCGGCAAACTCAGCCCCGGCATGTACGCCGAAGCCACGTGGCCGGCGCGCCGGGCGCAGCCTTCGATTCTCGTGCCGCCCACGGCGGTGGCGGTGAACACGGAGAAGGTCTTCGTCATCCGGAGCAATCAGGGCCGCGCCGAACACGTGCCGGTGGTGAAGGGCGCGGCGGCCGGGGAACTGGTGGAAGTGTTTGGCGCACTCGCCGCGGGCGACCGCGTCCTGCGCCGGGCATCGGACGAGATCCGGCCCGGCGCGGCGCTCAAGTAGACTACAGGTCCATCTGCGTGCCGATCTCGACGACGTGGCGGTGCGGCAGACCGAAGAAGCGGTCCGCCGCCACGGCGTTCTTCTGCAGCATCATGAAGATCGACTCGGCGAACTGGCCCATGTGGCCTTTCGACGAGGCGACAAAGTTTTCGCGGCCCAGGTAGTAGGTGACATCGGGATAGGCAAACGGGATGCCCGCGGCGTGGACCGCCTCCTCGAGCACGGGCACCACGTTCGGCTCCTCCATGAACCCGAAGCGGACGACCACGCGGTGGAAGCCCTCGTCAAGCGCCGTGGTCGTGTACCGCTGTTCGGCGGCGACGATGGGGTCGTCGGCAATCTGTATGGTCAGCAGGATGACGGTTTCCTGCAGCGCGCGGCTCCGTTCGACGTGGTGAACCAGCACCGGCGGCAGCATGTCCGCGCTTGAGGCCATGAAGACCGCCGTGCCCGGCACCCGCACCGCCAACCGCGCGCGGTAGCGGGATTCGGCCGACTCTTTGGTCGGGAAGCGGTGGCGGTAGCGCAGGGCAATCAACGTCCGCCCCCGGTTCCAGATCACCATCACCGTCAGCACGGCGGCGCCGATGAGCACCGGCACCCAGCCACCGTCGAGAAACTTGCCCAGGTTGGCGCCGAGAAACGGCAGATCGACCAGCAGGAACAAAACGAGTAAGCCCGCGGCCTTCGCCATCGGCCAATGCCAGCGGTGACGCACCACCAGGAAGTACATGACCGAGGTGATAACCATCGTCCCGGTCACCGCAATACCGTACGCCGCCGCGAGCCGCGACGAGGCGCCGAAGCTGATCACCAGCGCCAGGCAGCCGATGGCCAGCAGATAGTTCACCTGCGGAATGTAGATCTGCCCTTCGGTATGGTGCGCCGTGTGGCGCACCTGTACCCGCGGGAAGAAGCCCAACTGCATCGCCTGCCGCGTCAGTGAAAACGCCCCGGAGATCAGCGCCTGCGAGGCGATAATCGCCGCCATGCTCGAAAGCACCACGAGCGCATAGGTCGCCCAACCGGCCGGCACCATATCAAAAAACGGATTGTCCATCGACCGGGGCTCCCGCAGGGCGTGCGCCCCCTGGCCGAAGTAAGCCAGCAGCAGCGCCGGCATAACGAAGCCGAGCCAGACAGCGCGGATCGGCTTAATGCCGAAGTGGCCCATGTCGGCGTAAAGCGCCTCGCCACCGGTCACCGCCAGGACGACCGAAGCCAGAATATGGAGTCCGGAAAAACCGTGGTGCAGGAAATAGTTCACCGCGTGATGCGGCAGTACGGCGCCGAGAATCTCGGGATTGTGGCTGATGTGATAGGCGCCCAGGCTGCCCAGCGTCAGGAACCAGACAATCATAATCGGGCCGAACAGTTTGCCCACCGTGGCCGTTCCTTGGCTTTGAATCGCAAAAAGGCCTATCAGGATGGCGCAGCTGATCGGCACGACCGCGCCGCCGAAGCGCGGGTCGGCCACCGCCAGACCCTCCACCGCGCCCAGCACCGAGATCGCCGGCGTGATGATGCCATCGCCGTACAGCAGGGCGGCGCCGATCACCGCGAACAGCGCAACGGCCGAAATCCGCCCCGGCTTGGCGCCCCGCATCTGCTCCGGCACCAGCGCCAGCAGCGCGAAGATGCCGCCCTCGCCTTTGTTTTCGGCCTTCATGATGAAGGTGAGATACTTCATCGTCACCACCAGCATCAGCGCCCAGAAGATCAGCGATAGGATGCCGTAAAGGTCTTCCTGCGTGGCGCGGTGGTGCCCGGCAGCGTGCAGGCACTCTTTGAGGGTATAGAGGGGGCTGGTTCCGATGTCGCCGAAAACGACGCCCAACGCTCCCAGGGCCAGACCGCGGAAGCTGGCCTGGTGGTCATGATTTGCGGACATAAGACCCAGGGTAGCCCATCCCGCCCGAGCCGTCGGCGATCATCGTAGACTGGCCTGTATGCGCGCCGCTCTCCTGCTCCTCGCCGTCTGCACTCTGCAGGCCCAGAACTCCACCAAGCCCGGACGGTTCCACGTCGAACACCCCACGCTCCTCAACCTCGGTTTCGAGTGGTTGATCGAGGGCGACGAGAACCGCAACGCCACCGTCGAAGTCCGTTTCCGCAAGGCCGGCGCCACGGCGTGGCGGCCCGCTCTGCCGCTGCTCCGCCTCGGCGGCGAACGGCCCCACCGGGACCGCGAGAGCATGAGCTATACCGTCCCGCACGGCTTCGCCGGCAGCATTCTCAACCTCGAACCCGCCACCCGCTACGAGTGCGAACTCACCCTCCGCGATCCGGACGGCGTCACCGGCCAAGCCCTGCAGAAGGTCACCGTCGCCACGCGCGCCGAACCCCAACCCTATCCCGGCGGCCGCGTCCTCCACGTCTATCCCGCCGACCACGAAGGCCCCAAGCTCGAACCGAGCTTCATCGGCTTCAAAGCCGCCTACTACGGCGAAGGCCGCGGCGATTGGACCGCCGTCCGCATGACCAAAGCCCAGCCCGGCGACACCATCCTCATCCACGCCGGCCTCTACCGCCCCGACCGCCTCAACTACGTCGACCCGCTCAGCGCCCCCTTCACCGGCTACTGGCCACTCACCCTCAAAGGCACCGCCGAAAAGCCCATCACCATTAAAGGCGCCGGCGACGGCGAAGCTATCTTTGACGGCGCCGGCAACCACAAGCTCTTCGACGTCCAGGCCACCCACCATCACATCTTTGAAGGCCTCACCTTCCGCAACACCGAAGTCGCCCTGTTCGCCGGCGACAAGGAGGTGATGGGCGCCGTTGGCCTCACCGTTCGCAACTGCCGGTTTGAAGACATCGGCGCCGGCGTCTGGACCGAGAACGCCGACTCGCGCGACTTCCTGATCACCGACAACCTCTTCCTCGGCCGCGAAGATCAGATGCGGCTCATCGGCTGGAACCAGGCCGGCTCCCGCGCCGCCGGCATCTACCCGTCGCACCAGCTCCGCAGCTTCTTCGCCGTCAAGGTCTACGGCCCCGGCCACATCATCGCCCACAACGCCATCGCCTATTTCCACGACGGCATCTGCATCTCCACCTACGGCCCGCCCGACGCCGACCCCGAACGCCGCGCCTCCTCGATCGACATCTACCACAACGACATCCACCTGTCGAATGATGACTTCATCGAATCCGACGGCGGCGCCCACAACATCCGCATCTTCGGCAATCGCGGCGTCAACGCCGCGCACAATGGTTACAGCGCCCAACCCATGTTCGGCGGCCCGGTGTACTTCTACCGCAACATCGCCTACAACATCCCCGGCGGCGGCGCCTTTAAACTCAGCGCCTCACCGGCCGGCATTATCGCTTACCACAACACGCTGATCGCCGAACAGGCCGCCCGTGAAACCTACACCAACGCCCACTTCCGCAACAACCTCTTTCTCGGCCGCGACCAGCCCGGCAAAGGCATCATGACCTGGGCCTTCGGCTCGCCCCAGTTCAGCTCGGACTATAACGGCTTCCGCCCCAACCGCAACGTCGCCAAGCAGTATAGCTGGCTCGCCCCGCCCGCGACCGAGTGGAAGGAGTTCGCCACGCTCGCCGACTTCCGCCAGGCCACCGGCCAGGAGACGCACGGCATCGAGGTCGACTACGACATCTTTGAAAGCCTCCTGGCGCCCGACCTCAAACGCCGCTATCACGTCTACCACGCCATGGACCTGAACTTCCGGCTCCGGCCGGGCGCGAAGGCAGTGGACGCCGGCCAGGTGCTGCCGACGGTCAACGACGGCTTCACGGGCAAGGCCCCCGACCTGGGCGCGCTCGAAGCCGGCCAACCCGAACCCCACTACGGCCCGCGCTGGCTCAACTGGAAGCCCTTCTACCGCTAGACGCCGGCCCATGGCCCTCACCCGCTCCTCCCTTCTCTCCGATCTCGTCCGCCTGGGCATCCGCCCGGGCGGCGTCGTCATGGTCCACGCCAGCGTCCGCTCCATCGGGCCGGTCACCGGGGGCGTCAATGTCGTCCTGCAGGCCCTCCTCGACGCTGTCGGCCCCACGGGAACCCTCGCCGCCTACCTCGACTTCGAACCCTTCTACGAAGACGACGACACCGCAGAGGTCCCCGTCTTTGACAAGCGCATCGCCCACGCCGCCCGCGACCACGGCATCCTGCACGAAACCATCCGCACCTGGCCCGGCGCCCTGCGCAGCGATCATCCCGACGCCGGCGTCGCCGCCATCGGCCCCCTCGCCGCCTGGATCACCGCTGAGCACCCCTTCCACTATGGCTACGGCCCCGGCACCCCGTTTGCAAAAATCCTGCAGGCCAACGCGCAGGTCCTCCTGCTCGGCGCCCCGCTCGATACCATCACGCTCCTCCACTACGCCGAGCACGAAGCCCGCATCCCCGGCAAACGCATCCGGCGCTATCGCCGGCTCATGCCCACGCCGCAGGGGCCGCAATGGACCGACTTCGAAGAGTTCGACACCGCCGACCCGGTCAACAGCGAACTCCCCATTGATGTCTTCGCCCGCATCGCCGCCGATTTCCTCACCACGGGCCAGGCCAGCGCCGGAGAGGTCGGCGCCGCGTCCTCCTACCTGTTCCCCGCCCCGGAACTCGTTCGTTTCGGCGTCGACTGGCTCGAACGGTACTTCGCCCCGCCGCCCCGCTGAATCCGCCCCATGCCCAATACCTACGACCAGGTCCTCTACCCCAGCAAGGCCTTCCAGGACACCCACCCCGACCGCCTCGCCACCGCCGCCACCCTCCACGGCCTTCAGCCGCCCACCGGCGCCTGCCGCGTCCTCGACGTCGGCTGCGGCGACGGCAGCAACCTCATTCCGCTCGCCGTCGCGCTGCCCCACTGCCACTTCACCGGCATCGACCTCGCCGCCCGGCCCATCGCCATCGGCCAGGCCGCCATCGCCCGCCTTGGCCTTACCAACATCGAACTCCTCGCCGCCGACCTGCTCGACTTCCCCGCCCCGGCCGCACCCTTCGACTACATCCTCGCCCACGGCTTCTGCTCCTGGGTGCCGCCCTTCGTCCTCGACGCCTTCTTCGCCCTCTGCCAGCGGCATCTCTCGCCCCACGGCGTCGTCTACACGAGCTACAACACCTACCCGCAGGGCCACCTCCGCGAAGCCACCCGCCGCATCCTGCACCACTCCGGCAGCCCCACCGTCGCCGGCGCCAAACAGTACCTCGCCACCGTCCGCCGTCTCGCCACCGAACCGGTCTGGACCACCCTGCTCGATTCCGAAATCCAGCGGCTCAACGAACGCGACGAAAACGTCACTTACCACGACGAACTCGGCGCAGCCTACCATTGCTTCTACGTCGCCGACTTTCTTGCGCGCGCCGCCGCCTTCGGCCTGCAGTTTCTCAGCGAAGCCAAACCCGCCGCCCTGCTCCGCCCCGCCTTCAGCCGCGAGGCGCTGGCCCAGCCGGACGAAATCGCCTATCAGCAGGCGCTCGACCTGGCGACCTTCCAGGGCTTCCGCCGCACCCTGCTCTGCCGCGCCGGATTGCCGATCGACCGCGACAGCTTTACCCGCCATCTGCCGAAACTGCTCCTGGCCTCGCCGCTCCGCTTCCTCAGCCGCTCGGCCCAGGGTGGGGAGACGTTCCGCAACGACCGCGGCCCGGGGCAGGTCGAGCTGAATCATCCGCAACTCCTCGCCATCCTCCACCGGCTCGAGCGGATCTGGCCGCAGGCCGAACCGCTCTCCGCGCTGCTGGCTGAGCCCGCCGAACCCCTCGTTCTCGAACAGTTACTGGCCCTCGCCGGCGTCTCGCTCGTCCATCTGCGCCGCTTCGCGCTGCCGGTCGCCTACCAGCCCGGCCCCCGGCCTCTGGCCAGTCCGCTGGCTCGCCTGCAGGCAGCCAACGGCCCGGTGCTCACCACTCTGCTCCATACCCAGGTGCAGTTCGAGCAGGCCTCGGCGCGCGAGTTCCTCCAACTGCTCGACGGCACCCGGCCGGCCGGGAGTCTGGGAGTAAGCGAGGAGATCCTGACGAATCTCTACCGCATGGGCCTGATGCTCGCTTAGAGCCGGAACAGCTTCTCCGATTGCACGCCCTTAAAGAAATTCCGCGTATCCACCACGATCGGCGACGCCGCCAGGATCGCCTCCCGGTCAAACGCCGCATGATCGGTAATGAGAACCACGCAATCGGCCGCCGCGCAGCCCGCCGCCACGTCGCCGGACTCCATCGCCATTCCGTCCATCTGCAAGTGCGGCACAAACGGGTCGCTGTAAGTAATCACGCCGCCCCGCTGCCGCAGCACGTGGATGATATCGAGCGCTGGCGACTCCCGCACGTCTTCGATGTTCTTCTTGTAGGCCACGCCCAGGACATGGATCTTGGAATCCCGCAGCGGCTTTCGGTGCTCGTTCAACGCGTGCTGCACTTTATCGACCACGAAGTGCGGCATCTGTCCGTTGATGTAACCCGCCAGATCAATAAACCGCGCTTCAATGCCCTGCTGCCGCGTCTTCCAGGCGAGATAGAACGGATCGACGGGAATGCAGTGGCCGCCCAACCCGGGGCCCGGATAGAAAGGCATGAAGCCGAACGGCTTGGTCGCCGCCGCGTCAATCACCTCCCAAACGTTGATCCCCATCCGGTCGCACATCATCGCCAGTTCGTTCACCAGACCAATGTTGATCATCCGGAAGGTGTTCTCGAGCAGCTTCACCATCTCGGCCACGCTCGTCGACGTCACCGGCACCACCGTATCGAGCGACTGCTGATAGAACAACGCTCCCAGTTCAGTACAGGCGGGTGTAATCCCTCCCACCACCTTCGGAATGTTACGCGTCTGATACTTCACGTTGCCCGGATCAACCCGTTCCGGCGAGAAGCAGACGAAGAAGTCCTCACCCACCTTCAATCCTGATTTCTCCAGCATCGGCAGTACCAGCTCATCGGTCGTCCCCGGGTAAGTGGTCGACTCGAGAATCACCAGCGTCCCCGGCCGCAGATACTTGGCAATCTGCTCGGTCGAGTTCACGATGAAACTCATGTCCGGATCCTTGGTCTTCCGCAGCGGCGTCGGGACGCAGATGTTAATGGTGTCCATCTCGGCCAGCTTCGAAAAATCGGTCGTCGCGCGGAATCGGCCGTGCGCAACCAGCGGCTCGATCACCTCGGGATGCACGTCCTGAATATACGATTTCCCCTGGTTCAGAGAGGCAACCTTATCCTCCAGAACGTCGAAGCCCACCACTTCGAAACCAGCCCGCCCGAACTCCATCGCCAAGGGCAACCCGACATACCCCAAACCCACAATGCCCGCCATCGCGGTCCGGCTTTTGATTTTCTCAGCAAGTCTCTCGTGTAGCGTCATATCCTTCCTGAAAGTAAAAAAACCCAGTGCCGATCAACTCCGCCGGACCCACCATCCGTACGTCGCTATCGTCAGACGGCCACCGAAACTCCAGGGGACCGGCCGGGGTCCGCACGGTAACTTCCCGGCCGACAATTCCCCGGCCGACAATCCCCCGGATGATAGCCGCCACCGCCGCCCCCGTAGACCCCGTCCCCGAACTGTTGGTCACGCCCACGCCGCGCTCAAAAAATCGCACGTCCAGAGTTAAGCCGTCCACATGCCGCACAAACGAAACATTCGTCCGCTTCGGAAAACGGGGATCGCGCTCAATGGCCGCGCCCATCGCCGCCCAGTCGAACTCGAAATCTTCGACAAACACGGCGCACTGCGGGTTGCCGACGTTCAGAATCGTGCAGTTGACCATCTCGGCGCCCACGGCGAGCGCCTCGCGCGCCGCCTCAATTACCGGCCGCCCCATGTTCATCTCAAACAGAAACCGCGGCCCCTGCCGCTCCAAACGGCGAAGCTGCTTCTCGCCGCCGCCGGTGCGGATCCGGATCGTCTCCGGTTCATAGCCGTTAGCCATCGCCCACGCCGCCGCGCAGCGGGTGCCGTTGCCGGACATCTCCACCTCGCCGCCGTCGGGATTAAACAGCCGAATCCGCATGCCATCGGACGGACGGTCGCAAACCAGCCAGCCATCGGCGCCAATCCCCGTGTTCCGTTCGCAAATGGCCATCGCCACGGCCGGCAACGCCTCCCCCGGCGCCTCGTCGGCCCACGTCAACAGAAAGTCATTCTTGGCGCCATGCGCCTTGGCAAAGGGAATCTGCATGTTTCCTACCGCCGCACCCGGCGATAAATCTCTAAAGGAGCGGATTTATCCACGAACACTATTTTCACACGGGCATACCGCGGGTACTTGCGCAATGCCTCGCTGACCGCGTCACCCTCCCGCGCCACGGCCCACTCCTGCCACAAAAACAGGTCCGGACGCTGCAGCACCGCCTGAAAATACAGGCCGTTCCCCTCGTGCACCGTCTCGCGCAGCGGAATCCCGGCGTCGCGAAAGATCCCCGTCAAGTCGCCAAATGAAGCCACCACGCCCGTGCCCGCTTCGTAGTTCTCCGCCAGATACTTCGCCGCCTCGGCCGTCCACGCCCGCCGCGTTTCGGAGTTCACCTGCGACTCCTTCCACGTCACCCAACCATCGGCCTTCGGATAGAACACCCACGGCAGCACCGCCGCCAGCACCACCGCCGCCGCCGTTAGAGCCCGCGGCCGCATCGCCACCAGCGCCGCCCCGCCAAACGCCAGCAGCGGAATCACCGCCATGCCGTACCGCGTGTTGTAGTAACTGTGCGGCCACAGGTACGGCACATGGATCGGCGTCCCCGACCCGTGCAAACTCAAAATGTAAAATGCCGGCGCCAGCGCCAGAAAGGACACCAGCCACCCCTGCCGCCGCAGCAGCGCCACCACCACCCCGGCCAACCCCACCCCCACCAGCCCCCAACCGCTCACCAACTGCCCGGCCGCCCCGAAGTACTGCGCCGCCTTTAGCCAATCTCCCCGTCCCGGATAGTCCACCCCGCCCTGAATCGCCATCGCCGACCCCGGGCCCCGGTAGAACGCCAGCCAGTCGCCATGAAACACCGCGTTGTGGCCAAACCAATACAGCGGCCCCAGCGCCGCCAACGCACTCACCCCCACCGCCGCCCGCCAGCCCTGCCGGAACCAGAAAAACGCCGCCACCCACGGAATCAGAAACCAGCCCTCGTAGCGTGTCATCGTCGCGCCCAGCAGGCCCAAACCCGCCAGCCACCACGCCGGCCGCACCAGCGCGTAGAACACCGTCATGGTGCAGGCGAAAAACAGGGCCTCGGTCATCGCAATCGATTGCAGGTACAGGACGTTCGGATTCAACGCAAACAGCAACACCGCCGTCCACGCCGCCGGCCGCGCATCCCACACCCGCCAGACGGCGCTGAAAAACAGGCACCCCGCCCAAATAAAGCACAGGCCCATCACCGCCGACGCCGCCAGCCCCGTCCGCCACCACGCGTCGACGGAAACAAACGGCGCCATCAGCACATGCGGCAGCGGCAGCCACACGGTCCCGATCTGCTCATAGCCCGGCGTCCGCGAATCCACAATCCGCCGGGCGATGTTCAGATGGGCGCTCGCATCGCCCCAGTAATGCAGATAGCCGTGCTGCCAGAACCAGGCGGTCGCCGCCACGCTCAACGCCAACAGCAGGGGCACCACCAGCCATAAGCCGGCCGGCGCCCCGCGCGATCCCTTCTTCGGCTTTCGCTTAGAAGTCCGTAAACTTGCGGAACTCTTGGAACCTGGCATCAATCTCCGAACGCTGCAGGGTGCGGAAGCGGTCCACGCCGAACTTCTCGCAGCAGTAGCTGCCCATCACGGATCCGTAAATCACCGCCCGGCTCAACTCCCGCCGGTCAATGTGGCCCTTCTGCAGGTCGATGCCCTCCTGCGCCAGATAGCCCATGAAGCCGCCCGCGAAGCAGTCGCCCGCCCCGGTCGGATCAAACACGTTCTCGAGCAGATAGCCGGGCATGATGAAGTAGTCATCGCCGCGGAAGGCCATCGCGCCGTACTCGCCCCGCTTGATCACCACCGTGTTCGGCCCCATCGCCTGAATCGCCCGCGCCGCCCGCCGCAGGTTTGTCTCGCCCGACAGCTGCCGCGCCTCATGGTCGTTCAGCAGCACAAAGTTCCAGCCCTTCAGCGTCTCGAGCAACTCGCCGCGGAAGTCGGAGATCCAGTAGTTCATCGTGTCGCCGCCCGTCACCCACGGCGCCTTCATCTGCGCCCGCACGTTCCGCTGCAGCGCGGGCTGAATGTTGCCAAGAAACAAGTAATTGGCGTCTTTGTAACTCTCCGGCAGTTTGGGGTCAAATCCCGCAAACACGTTCAGGTCGGTCACCAGCGTCGTCCGGTCGTTCATATCCGGCGTGTAGACGCCCTGCCAGAAGAAGGTCTTGCCCGGCACGCGCTCGAGGCCCTCCACGTCCACGCCGTGGTTTTCGAGCAGTGCGACGTCCTCTTCGGCGAAGTCATCCCCGACCACCCCGACGATCTTGGCCTTGGCAAAGTAACTCGCCGCCAGCGAAATATAAGTGCACGAGCCGCCGAGCATCCGCTCTACTTTTCCGTGCGGCGTTTCTACCCCGTCATAGGCGACGGAGCCAACCACGACAATTGACATATTCTCTTATTGTAATGGCAACCGCAGTACGGCCACGCAGCCGCGCTCCGCCCGGTTTTCGAGCGCCAGCGCCCCCCCGTGCCCCTCGGCAATCTGCCGGCACAGCACCAGCCCGATCCCGCTCCCTCCCGCCTTGGTTGTAAAGAACGGCACGAACAGATTCGCCGTCGCCGCCAACCCCGGCCCCTCGTCCTCCACCCGCAGCTCCACCTGCCCGGCCGCCACCGTCCACCGGACCGCCACGCCGCCCCCCGTCTCGAGCGCCGCCTCCACCGCGTTCCTGACGAGATTGATCAGCAGCTGCTCCAACTGGTCCCCATCGGCCGGCACCGTCACCGCCGGCCCCTCCGCCACCGCCACCGGCAGCCGCACCTCCATCCGCGCCACCCGCCGCACCACGTCCGCCAGCGGCACCGGCCCGGGCGCCGGCCGCGGCAGCGCCGCCAAACGGGCATACGCTCCCAAAAACCGCGCCAGCGCCTCGCTCCGCGCCGCAATGATCGCCAGCCCCTCCCGCATGTCCTCCCGCCAGTCCTCCGGCAGCGGCTCCCGCCCCGCAATCGCCGCGAGCGACCCGGCAATCGACCGGATGGGCGCCAGCGAGTTATTCAACTCATGCCCCAGCACGCGCACCAGCCGCTGCCAGGCTCGCAGCTCCTCCTCCCGCAGCGGCCGCGTCAGGTCCGTCAGCACCAGCAGCCGGTGTGGCCGCCCCCCTTCGCGAAACGCGCTCCGCGCCACGCCCCACCGGCCCGCCCCGCCCGGAAACGCCCGCTGTGCCGTCGCCGGCCCCTCGTCCCGCAGATACTCGGCCAGGCCCAACTCACTCGCCTCCCGCCCCAACAGCGCCCCGCCCGCCTCGCCCAGCAGACGCTCTCCGGCCCGGTTCACCAGCCGCAGGCGCCGCTGCTCATCGAAAGCAAACACGGCCACATCGATCTCCTCCATCACCTTCCGCAGCAGCGCCGCCGCCTCCAGCGCCCCCAGCCGCTCGCCGTGCATCGTCGTCGCCATCGCGTTTACCTGCCGCATCACCTCGGCCAGCGCATCCGTCCCCGCCACCCCCGCCGCCCGGATGGAGTAGTCCCCCTCCCGCAGCCCCGCCAGCAGCTGCGCCACCGTCCGCAACGCCCCGCCCACCCGTCCGCGCACCGCCCACCCCAGCCCTAGCCAACTGCCGCCGATCCCCAACCCCAGCGCCCACGCCACCCCCGGCGCATAGTCGCCCGTCACCAGCACCCAACCGGCGAACAACACCCCCGGCAATCCCGCCGCCCACGCGAGCACCTGCACGGAGACCTCGTGCGGCAGCTTAAAGGCCATGGCGCTCCAGCCGCCGGTAGAGTGCGCTGCGCGATAACCCCAGCGCCCGCGCCGCGTGGCTCACGTTGCCGTCGTGCCGGGCCAGCGCCTTCCGGATCAGCAAAGCCTCCACCTCCTCAAGGCTCATCTCCTCGAACCGCCCCGTCCCCTCCCGCGCCGCGCGCACCGCCAGGTCCGCCGTCCGGATCATCGGCTCCTGTGCCATCAGCACCGCCCGCTCTACGACGTGGTTCAACTCCCGCACGTTACCCCGCCAGGCGTTCTCTGAAAGGAGCCGCATCGCGGCCGGCTCAAAACCCGCCAACGGCTTCCGGTAGCGGCGCGCGTGCATCGCCAGAAAGTAGGCCGCCAGCAGCGGGATGTCCTCGCGCCGCTCCCGCAGCGGCGGCAGATGGATCTCAATCGTGTTCAGCCGGAACAGCAGATCCTGCCGCAGCCGGTTCTCCGCCACCTCCTGGTCGGGCGTCGCATTGGTGGCCGAAATCACCCGCACGTCCACCCGCTGCGTCCGCGACGAGCCCACGCGCTCCATCTCCCCGGTCTCGAGCACCCGCAGCAGCTTCGCCTGCAGCGGCAGGGGCACATTGGCGATCTCATCAAGAAACAGCGTCCCTCCGTCGGCCAGCTCAAAGCGCCCCACCCGGTCCGTCCGCGCGTCGGTAAAGGCGCCCTTGACGTGGCCGAACAACTCGCTCTCAAAGACCCCTTCGGCCAGCCCTCCGGCGTTCACCGTAATCATCGGCCGGTCCCGCCGCAGCGACAGCGCGTGCAGCGTCCGCGCCACCACCTCTTTTCCCGTGCCGGGCTCGCCGGTGATCAGCACGTTGGCGTCGGACGGCCCCACCCGCGTCAGCAGTTGCAGCACCGGCTGCATCGCCGGGCTCTCGGCCAGGAGCGCCGGCCGTCCCTCGCTCTGCAGCAAGCGGTTCTCGGCCTCGAGCCGCTGGCTCCGGCGGAGCGCCTCGCGCAGCGCCAACTGCGTCCGCACAATCGACAGCAGCCGCGCGTTGTCCCACGGCTTCTGCACAAAGTCCCGCGCCCCGTACCGCATCGCCTCGACGGCCAGCTCCACCGTCCCCCACGCCGTCATCACCACCACCGGCAGCGCCGGGTCCCGCGCCGTCAACTGCCCCAGCACCGCGAGCCCCTCCTGCCCCGAGGTTGTGTCCCGCGCATAGTTCAAGTCCATCAGCAGCAGATCGTACTCGCAGCTCTCCACCGCGGCCAGAATCGCCGCCGGCGCCGCCGCCGTGTCCATCCGGTAGCCTTCGGCCTTCAGCAGCAGCCGCAGCGCGGCCAGCACATCCGGCTGGTCGTCGGCAATCAGAATGCGGGCAGAGTTGGCCTGGCTCACTAGCATCCAGAATCGGCAATCGAAGTCCCGGATGCAAGACGCCGCCGCTACACGCCGCGCAGTAGGAGTAAACTCCCCCCGTGCGAGCCGTCTTCCTCCTGCTTCTCACCACGGGCCTCACGCTCGGACAGCCCCAACGTTTTGACCAATACAGCTATCAGGCCCCGGCCGGTTACACCAGCCAGAACGACCCCGGCCGCGTCACGTGGACCAGGATCGACCAGGCCCGCAAGTTCTACTGTCAAACCCTGCTGTTTGCCTCCCAGCCGTCGCTCGGCTCCGAGATCCTCCGCCGCGATCTGCCCATCCCCACGGCGCCCGAAAGCATCGTCCGGGTAGCCGAAACGACCAATAGCAAGGATAAGTCCCGCGTCCTCGTCAGCCTCTACGTGCTGCGCTTCCCCGGCCGCTACGTCGGCATCCTGCAGCTGGTTCCTCACGAGCAGGCCCTCGAAGCCTGCCAGCCCGACCTCGCCCCGCTCCTGCCCAGTCTGTCCTTATCCGCCCAGCCGGCCACGCGCTACAACACGTTCACCCAACAGTTAGAGCAGGATCCGGTGCCGCGCTCAACCAGTTCCGCCATAGCTACAAGTACACGTTCCAGCCCAACGGCCAGTACCTCTACGAGATCGAACTCGATAACTTCAGCCGGCACCGGCGCGTTGAAACGGTGCTATCTCCCTCCCCCGTACCCGCCCCCTACACCCGCCGCTTCATCCTGGGTCCCCACCCCCAATACGGCAACATCGGCCTTCACATCCAGGACGCCGACGGCCCCTGGAACTCGTTTTCCCCTCCCCGCTAGTGACCACCGCCCGCGCGGCGTGCGTTAATGGTGAGATGTCCAAGATGCTCGAAGAGATCCGTCAGCAACCGGCGGCTCTCGAACGCACGTTCCGTGCCGAACTGCGCTCCATAGAAAAACTGAAGAAACACTTCGCCGCCCGCCGTCCGAAGTTCATCGTCCTTTCCGCGCGCGGAACCTCCGACAACGCGGCCCAGTTCGGCCGCTACCTGCTCGAAATCGCCACCGGCACTCCCGTCTCGCTCGCCGCCCCGTCCATCGTTACCCTCTACGGCGCCCCGGTTGCCTACAACGAAGACACGTTGGTCATCGCCATCTCCCAATCCGGCGAATCCACCGACACCAACCTCGTGCTCGAACGGGCCAAGGCCGCCGGCGCCTTCACCATCGGCATCACGAACGAGCCGGAAAGCTCGCTCGCCAAAATGGCCGGCCACACCTTCCTCGTCCGCGCCGGCCGCGAAAAGAGCGTCGCCGCCACCAAAACCTACACCGGCCAACTGCTGGCCATGTACCTCATCGCCTACGCCCTCGGCGCCCCGATCAATCTCGACGAGCTCCGCCAACTGCCCGAATGGGCCAACGCCGCGCTGAGCCTCTACCCTCAGGTCGCCGAACGCGCCATCCGCTACCGCTTCATGGAGCATGCCGTCGTCGTCGGCCGCGGCCTCAACTACGCCAACGCTTTCGAGTTCGCCCTTAAGATGATGGAGACCAGCTACGTCGTCGCCGAACGCTTCTCCTCGGCCGACTTCCTGCACGGCCCCATCGCCATGGTCGAAGCCGCCTTCCCCGTCTTCCTGTTCACCCCGCCCGGCGTCACCTGGCCCTCCCTCGAGGAGATGCTCGTCAAGCTCAAAGCCCTCGGCGCCGAGACGCTCCTGATCACCGACCAGAGCAACAAAGCCGCGGCCTCGCTCACGGCCAATCGCCCCATCGTCATTCCAGCCAGGCTGGGCAGCAAAAAGGCCCTGCCCGAAGAGCTGTACACCCCGATCCCCTACATCATTCCCGCGCAACTGTTCGCGGCCTGTCTGGCGGCGGAGAAAGGGCTCAACCCGGACCAGCCGCGCACCCTATCGAAGGTGACGCAGACCCTCTAGCCTTCGGCCATCCGCTCGGCCCACCGCAGGAAGCGCCACAGCTCCCGGCGGTGGGTCCAGCCAAAGGAAACGAACTCGCGGAACCCGATCGTCTCGGCGTGAATGCCCCAGTAGGTCTCAATCCGCCAGCGGATATATGGGCTCGCCCACGGCCGCAACCGGTATCCCTTCGCTGCCCGCCACAGATACGTCAGCATCGGTTAGGACTTCGCCTCCGCCTTGGCGTAGTAGCCGCTGCGCGTCCGCACGGTCGGGTTGCCCGGCGCCTTCACCGTCAGCTTCACCTGGTGAAACGCCCCGTCGTCCGGCTTGGTGGGGCTGTAGGCGATGATGTACTGGCTGCGAATCTCTTTGGCAATGGCTATCGCCATCGCCTCGACGGCCTCGAGCGTCTCGGGGAAATGCGCCACGCCGCCGCTCTGCCTGGTGAGCATGTCGAGAGCGCGTTTGGCGCGCTTGGCCTCGCGCGCGCGCTCCTCGTTGAGAATGCCGATAGCGAAGATCAGCACCTCCGTGCGCTGCGCCTTGGCGAGCAGCTTCTCGAGCGGGTTGGTGTCGCTTGAAGCGGTATCGTCCCCGTCGGTAATCAGCAGCAGAACTTTCTTATCCTTCTTCCCCTTCTCTTTGACATGATCGAGCGACATCGACAGCGCGTCGCGAAACGCCGTGCCGCCGCGCGAATCAATCCGCGTCAGCCCCGCTTCGAGCTTCTTGATGTCGCTCGTCAGCGGCACGTCCAGATAGGCGTCTTCGTTGAAGTTGACGATAAAAACTTCGTCGATCGGGTTCGAGGCCTTCACCAGCTGCAGCGCGGCTATTTCGACGCGCTTGCGCTTCGGCCGCATGCTGCCCGAGTTGTCAATGATGAGCCCGAGCGAAACCGGCACGTCCTCCTGCTTGAACACCTTGATCGGCTGTTCGACGCCATCTTCAAACACCCGGAACGCTTCGCGCTTCAGATCCGTGATAAACGTGCCTTTCTTGTCCACCACCGTGGCGTGCAGCAGCACCTCGCGCGTATCGGAGCGAAACGTCAGGCCGCCCGTATCCTGGCCATGCAGACTGCTGGCGGCGACGGCCTGCGCCACGCGCCGGGCAAAGTCACGCCTATTGAGCTGGAGCATAATATCCTTGTCGCCAGAACGGCCGCAGCGGCGGCAGCCCTCGCGGTTGTACCAGTTTCACCTGCACCCGCCGGTATTTGCCGTCCCGGTTCCCGTTGGTGGGGACGTAGCCAATCACATACTGGTTACGCAGTTCCATGCCGATCTTGCCGGCCACGTCCGGCAAATCGTTCAGGTTTTCAATCGGAAAGTGCCGGCCGCCGGTCTGCTCGGCCATCTCGCTCAGCAGCCCCGGACCAGAGAGCTCCTCGGCCGTACGGCCGCGGGCCGAGACGGGTTCGAAGATCCCGATGGCGTAAATCTGCACATCGGCTTCGCGGACCAGATTTTTGATCTCGCTTTCGGTGTAGCGGCTTGAATTGTCACCGCCATCGGAGAGAATCAGAATCGCTTTGCGCGTATTCCGCGCCTTCTTCATCTGGTTCAGAGCCATGTAGACCCCGTCGAGCAGCGCCGTTCGCCCTTTGGCCTGGGTGAAGGTTAGCCGGTTCTGAATCTCCTCGGTGTTGGTCGTAAACGGCTGCGTGAGCTCCGGGCGGTCGTTGAACTGCACGAGAAAAAACTCATCTTCCGGATTGGCGGTTTTAAAAAACTGCGCCGTCGCCAGGCGCGCCTTCTGCAGCTTCGATCCCATGCTGCCGCTGGCGTCAAACACCAAGCCCACCGACAGCGGCGCGTCTTCGCTCGCGAAGCTGGCAATCTTCTGTTCGGCCTTATCCTCGAGCAGCTTGAAGTGTTCGGCCTCGAGGCCGGTTACGAAGCGGTTCAGCGGATCGGTCACGGTAACGTTGATCAGCACCAGATTCGTATCAACGCGGATGCTCGGCGGCCGGCTGCTCAACTCTTTGTCTTCCGCGCTCGCCACCGGGGCTTTCCGGCGAGGGGCCACGGCGTCCCGCGTCGGGCTTTTCGCGGGGCCCGCGTTCTGTTCCGGCGGCTTCTGATCCTTATCGCCTGCCAGCGCCCCAGTGATCCAAGTGGCGCCGACGATCGTTACGAGGAGAACGAGTTGACGCAATTTCACAAGAATTCCCTCTGTTTCAATCCACTAATCAAAGTATATCACCCACCCAGTAGTGTCGATTCCAAAAACGGGAGTATCGTTTCATTTCCGGAACAAAGCCGGCGGCGGAATCGTAAAGGAAAATCATGGAACTGGTTATCGAAGGACTGTCAAAAACCTACGCCAACGGCGTGAAGGCGCTCGACAACGTCTCCCTCCGCGTCCCCAAGGGCATGTACGGGTTACTCGGGCAGAACGGCGCGGGCAAGAGTACCCTGATGCGCACCATCGCCACCCTGCAGGACGCCGACGCCGGCTCGATCCGCTGCGGCGACCTGGACGTGCTCAAGGATAAGGAAGCCGTCCGCCGCCGCCTCGGCTACCTGCCGCAGGACTTCGGCGTCTACCCGCGCATCAGCGCCCTCGAGATGCTCGACCACATGGCCCTGCTCAAAGGCCTCGTCCACGCGGGCGACCGCCGCGCCATGGTCAACGCCATGCTCGAGCGGGTCAATCTCTTCGCCCACCGCAAAAAGGCGCTCGCCAGCTTCTCCGGCGGCATGCGGCAGCGCTTCGGCATCGCCCAGGCGCTCATCGGCAACCCCCAACTGCTCATCGTCGACGAACCCACGGCCGGACTCGACCCCGGCGAGCGGAATCGCTTCTACAACCTGCTGGCCGAAGTGGGCGAAAACGTCATCGTCATCCTGTCCACCCACATCGTCGAGGACGTCCTCGAACTCTGCAGCCGCATGGCCATCATCCACCAGGGCCGCGTGCTCTACGAAGGCGAGCCGGAAGCCGCCGTCGCCTCACTCGCCGGCAAAGTCTGGCAGCGGCGCGTGCCGAAGGCCGACCTCGCCGCCCTCGAAGCCAGCCACCGGGTAATTTCGAGCAAAATGGTGGCCGGCCAGCCGCTCGTGCACGTCTACGCCGACGCCTCCCCCGGCGAAGGGTTCACCCCCGCGGCCCCGGGCCTGGAAGACGTCTTCTTTTCCCGGATCGGTGGCCTATGCTAACCGGCTTCCTGCGCTTTGAACTGCGCTTCTGGCTCAGCGGCATGATGCTGTGGGTGTTCTTCTTCATCATCGGCACGCTCGTGTTCGCCGCCACCTCCACCGACAAGATCACGGTGGGAGCCGGCCTGGAAAACACCTTCCGCAACGCTCCCTTCGTCATCCAGAACTACTACGCCGTCATGGGCATCTTCACCCTGATGATGACCACGGCCTTCGTCAACTCCGCCGCCGGCCGCGACTTTGCCAGCAACACCCACCAGCTCCTGTTCACCACCCCGCTCCGCAAACGCGACTACCTGCTCGGCCGCTTCCTCGGCTCGACCGCCATCGCCGTCATCCCCTTCCTCGGCATCTCGGCCGGCATTCTGCTCTCCGCCGTCATGCCCTGGAACGACGCCGAGCGATGGGGGCCCGTCGTCGCCGCGGCGCACTGGAAGAGCATCCTCGTGTTCGCCATTCCCAACACGCTCTTCTCCGGCGCGATCGTTTTTACCATCGCCATCCTCACCCGCAGCACGGCCACCAGTTTCATCGGCAGCCTGCTGCTGCTCACCGGCTACGGCGTCTCCGAGATCCTCACCCAGGATCTCGACAACGAGACCATCGCCGCCCTCATCGACCCCTTCGGAGCTCGCACCTTTGGCCTCATGACCAAATACTGGACCGTGGCCGACAAGAATACGCTCTCGCTCGGCTGGGAGGGGATGCTGCTCTG
The DNA here is from genome assembly GCA_020247055.1 of Acidobacteriaceae bacterium. GTDB lineage: Bacteria > Acidobacteriota > Terriglobia > Bryobacterales > Bryobacteraceae. The sequence continues at coordinate 83,831 of JADCJL010000226.1, forward strand.
GAACCGCCTGCTGTGGCTCAGCATCGGCGCGCTCGTCTTCGGCTTCGGCTACTGGCGATTCTCGTTCGCTGAACGCTCCCGCGCCGGCGCCGCGCCCGCCGCGGTCGACGCCGCCCCCGCGGGCAGCCCCTCGGGCACGTTCGAGTTGCCCGCCGTCCGCTACCGGCTCTCCGCCTGGCCGCAGTTTGCCGGCCTGCTCCGGTTCGAGTTCTGGGGTCTCGTCCGCACCACCAGCTTTCTCGTGCTGCTCGTCGCCGCGCTGCTCAATACCGTACCGAGTCTGATTTTCTCGACCAGCGAAGGCTACGGCAATACCTTTCTGCCGGTAACCTACCGGATCGTCGAGACCGTTCAGGGCTCGCTCTACATCTTCCTGCTGGCCATGATCACCTACTACGCCGGCGTCCTCGTCTGGCGCGAACGCGACGCCCGCATGGACGAGATCACCGACGCCGCGCCCCACGCCTCCGCCCTCACCTACGCCGCCAAGTTCACCGCCCTGCTCGGGGTCATCGCCATGATCCAGGCGCTGATGATGGCCGTTGGCATCGCCTTCCAGGCCTCGCAAGGCTACACCCGCTACCAGTTGGGCTTCTACGCCACCGAGCTCTTCGTCTACGACTTCTCGCTGTTCGTCCTGCAGGCCGTGCTGGCGTTCTTCATCCATGTGCTCTCGCCCAACAAGTACGTGGGCTACTTCAGCTACATCATTCTCCTGGTGGCCAATGGCCTGGTCTGGGCGCCGCTCAACGTGGCCACGCGCCTCGTCCGCTACGCCTCGCGCCCGCCCTACACCTACTCGGACTTCTATGGCTACGGCCCCTTCCTCCTCAACTGGTGGAGCTTCACCGGCTACTGGCTGCTCATCGCCGCCGTCCTCGCCGCGCTCACCGTGGCCTGCTGGCCGCGCGGCAAGCAGCGCCGCTTCGCCCTCTCCGGCGCTCTGCGCACTGCGACGCTCGTCGGCGGCGGCGCCGCCGCGGCGTGGGGCGGGTGGCTCTACTACAACACCGCCGTCCTCAACCCACTCCTGGGCCCCGAAACGATCCTGAACCTCCAGGCCGAATACGAAAAAACCTACAAGCAGTTTGAATCGCTGCCGCAGCCGCGCATCACGAGCGTCCGCTACCACATCGAACTCTATCCGGACCGGCGGGAGCTCGTCGTCAAGGCCGACCAGCAGTTGATCAATCCCCACGCCGCCCCGCTCACCGCCATGCACCTCGTGCTCGACCGCGACTACCAGCACGAGATCCAGATGGACGGCGCCACGGTGGAAAAGGACGACCCCCGGCTCTCCTATCGCATCTACAAGCTTTCCCCGCCCCTCGCGCCGGGCGAAAAGCGCCAGCTGCGCCTCACCACCTCGTTCCGGCCCCAAGGCATCCAGAACACGACTCCCGCCGTCGAAGTCTCCCCCAACGGCACGTTCTTCAACAACTCGATCCTGCCCCAGATCGGCTATCAGGACCAATACGAGATCGACAACCGGAACGACCGGACCAAGCGCGGACTCCCGGAAAAGGATCTCATGCCCGCCCTCGAGCGCAACTGCACCGCCCGCTGCCGCAACACCTATATCAGCAACAACGCCGACTGGGTGAGTGTGGAAACCACCATCGGCACCGCGGCCGACCAGATCGCCATCGCCCCGGGCTCGCTCACCCGGGAGTGGAACGAGAACGGCCGTCGCTACTTCCACTACCGCGTCGACCGCGATTCGCTCAACTTCTACAGCTTTATGTCGGCCCGCTACGCCGTCGCCCGCGAAGAATGGAACGGAATCCGGACCGAGGTCTACTACCATCCCGAACACCACTGGAACGTGCCGAAGATGATGAAGGCGATTCAGGCCTCGCTCGACTACTACACCAAGAACTTCGGCCCGTACGCCCACAAACAGGCGCGGATTATCGAGTTCCCGCGCGTGGCCACCTTCGCGCAGGCCTTCCCCGGCACCATGCCCTACTCCGAAGCCATCGGCTTCATCTCCAAACTCGACAAGCCGGACGACATCGACATGGTCCGCTACGTCGTGGCCCACGAAATGGGCCACCAGTGGTGGGCGCATCAGGTCAGCGGGGCCGATATGCAGGGCGGCACGCTGCTGTCGGAGACCCTGGCGCAGTACTCGGCGCTGATGGTGATGGAGAAGGAGTACGGCCGCGACATGATGCGGAAGTTCCTTGAATACGAAGTCGACCGCTATCTCGCCGCCCGGGGGCAGGAGCGTTTGAAGGAGCGGCCGCTGCTCCGCGTCGAATCCTCGCAAGGCTACATCCACTATCAGAAAGGCAGCGCTGCCGTGTACCACCTGAAGGAGATGATCGGCGAAGAGGCCATCAACCGCGCCCTGCGCAAGGTCATCGCGCAGTACGCCTACCAACCGCCGCCCTACCCGACCTCCTACGCCCTCCTCGACGCCCTCGCCGAGGAGACCCCCGCGGAACTGCGGCCGCTGCTCAAAGACCTGTTCGAAGACATCACCCTCTTTGCCAACCGCACCACCGCCGCCACGGCGAAGAAGCGGGCCGACGGTAAGTTCGACGTGACCATCCGCATCGAGGCCCGCAAGTACAAGGCCGACGAGAAGGGCAACGAGACCGAGGTGCCGGTCGCCGACCAGATCGAAATCGGCGCCTTCGGCAAACCGGAGAAGGGTCAGCGCTACGGCCGGACGCTCCACCGCCAGCGCGTGCCGCTGCGGTCGGGCGAAGCCGAGTTCACCTTCACCGTCGACGAGTTACCGGAGAAGGCGGGCGTAGACCCATTCCGGATGCTGATTGACCGTGTCCCCTCGGACAATCTGAAGGCGGTGACCGCGCTGTAGCCGCGGGCTCAGGAGCGCGACAGGTGCCGGTCGATGATCGCGATCTGCTGCTCGACGCGGTCGCGGTCCCGGGCGTCCGGCACCAGCGCCAGGTAGCGTTCAAAGTCGGCGCGGGCGGCCTGGAATTTCTTCAACTCCACGTTGACGGCCCCCCGCAGAATGTAGCTATCGGCGTCGGCAGGGCTCGCCTGCAGCAGCAGGTCGAGCACCTGCGACGCCTTCGGATACTCCTTGCCGCGGAGATAGATGCTGCGGAGATTGTTCAGCATCCGGATCAGAATCTGGCGCGGCGTTACGGGCTTGAGCAGTTGCGGCGCGTCCGAGATGTCCATGCCGGTCAGGGTGCGCGCGAAGTCGACGCACTGCTCGGCCGTCATCAGCGTCCCCTGGTGGAAGACGTCGATGTAGGTCTGGAAGCCTTCGTCCTCGTAGCTGCACAAAAAATGGCCCGGCAGCCCGATGCCGTAGACCGGCATCTCCAGCCGTTCGGCGATGGCCATGTACACCACCGAGAGCGAAATCGGAATGCCCGTCCGGGCGGCGATCACTTCGTTCAGGCAGCTGTTGCGGGCGTTGTAGTAGTCGCGCTCGTTGCCCGTAAATCCCTGCTCCTGGAACAAAAAATCGTGCAGCACCTGCAGGCGTTCCACCCCGTCGTACTCCATCCGCATACGCTCGTCGATCTCGTTGGCGTAGGAGTCGAGGATATCGATGAAGGGCGCCGGATCGAGCCGGGGGAACTCAATGGAGGCCAGTTCGAGGGCGGCCAGATCGAGCGGAGCGTCAGATTCCGGGCGTGTCAAGATGTCGATCAGCGCATCCATGGCAGGCATCGTTAGAATAGCAAAGCGTGCGGCTCTGTTTAATCGGCCTATGGGGGATGGTCCTGCTCGGACAGGACTGGGCGTGGCGGCGGGAGTTGCCGGGCGAGGGACTGCGGGGCGGCGCCGGCGCCTTCAGCTGGGGGCGGCGGGTGCTCGCCTGGAACGGCCCCGCGTTCCGGGAAGTGGCGCGGGCCGCGCACGGCTACGACGACGGCGGCTGCGTGCTCGGCGAGCGCGATCTGGTGCTGGCCGAGCGCCCGGCCGCGGGTACGCTCGGGCGCCTCGTGTTCCTGGCGGCCCCGGCCTACCGGGCCGAAACGATCGACGAGGACGTCGAACTGCACGAATGCCGGCCGGCCACGCTGTTCGGCCGCAGCGGGTTTCTGATGGTCCACCGCGCCCAGCAGGTCCGTTTCTACTGGCGGGACCGCGGGCGCTGGCGGATGCGGGAGATCTACTCGATCTACACGCCCTCGCGGCAGGGGGGCCTGGCGCTCGCCGATGTCGACGGCGACGGGCGGCCGGATATCTTCTGCGGTAACTACTGGGTCCGCAGCCCGGAGTGGTTCGAGTTGCCGTGGCGCATCTTTGCCATCAACCTACTGTCGACCACCCCCGCGGACGCCAACTTCGTGCTGGCGCCCTGGCGCGGGGGCGTGGTGGCGCTGCAGCGCGAGGTGGCCGGGGCGCCGCTGCGGTACTTCGCCCGGCCGGCCGACCCCCGGCCGCTTTGGCCGGAGGTCGCCGACGGGAGCTTCACGGCCCCGCGGGCGGTGGCCGCCGCGGGCGCGACGCTGTGGATCGGCCACGCCGGCGGCGTCACCGAATGGCCCTCCGGAAGGCAGATTGTCGCCGGCGGCCCGGTGGTGGCGCTGCTGCCGGGGGGCATCGTCGTCAGCGCGGACGCCGTCGGTCAACCGCGGCGGAGATAGGCGTCGTCGCCGCGCAGCCAATCCTCCCGCACGGGTGCGAACAGGTCAAACACCCAGGAGTCTTCGAGCGCAATCACCCGGTGCACGACGTTGGACGGAATCTGCATCACCTCGCCGGCTTCGATGGTCAGGTCCTGGTCGGCCGTGATGAACTGCAGCTTGCCGGCCATGAGAATCGTGACCTGCTCGTTTTCGTGATGATGATCGGGCACCACGGCGCCCTGCTTCAGTTCGAGGCGGGCAATGGTGATCCGGTCGGTATGGATGGCCCGGCGGGCGAGCGCCGCGCTGAGCTGTTCAAGCGGGATAGAGTTCCATTGATGGAGCTTCATGGGGTTGATCGTGTATTCTATCAAGAGTCCTAAATTGCATGGATTGAAAGGGTTTCAATGAAAGGTGTAGTACTGGCGGGGGGCACGGGAAGCCGGCTTTTCCCCTTAACGAAGATTACGAATAAGCATCTGCTGCCGATCTACGACAAGCCGATGATTTACTACCCGATCCAGACGCTGGTGGACGCGGGCATCCGGGACATACTGATCGTGACCGGCGGCCGCAACGCGGGCGACTTCCTCCGCCTGCTCGCCAACGGCAAGGAGTTTGGTTTAACGCACCTGGACTTCACCTATCAGGAGGGCGAAGGTGGCATTGCCGAGGCGCTCTCGCTGGCCGAACATTTCGCCGATGGCGAACGCATCTGCGTTGTGCTGGGCGACAACATCATTGAAGGGTCGATCAAAGAGGCGGTGGACGCCTTTCGCACCCAGCCGGGCGGCGCGCGGATTCTGCTCAAAGAGGTGGAGGACGCCGAACGGTTCGGCGTGGCCGAGATTGTCGGCGACAAGATCATCGGAATCGAAGAGAAGCCCAAGCAGCCCAAATCAAACCTCGCCGTAACCGGTTTTTACCTCTACGACGAGCACGTCTTTGAGAAGGTCAAGGGGCTCAAGCGTTCCGAACGGGGCGAGTTAGAGATCACCGACGTCAATAACTCCTACATCGCCGACGGGACCATGGCGTTTTCTTACCTCGAGGGCTGGTGGACCGACGCCGGCACCTTTGAAAGCCTGCTGCGCGCCAACAATCTGGTGGCGCAAACCGCGGACAAAACGAGGTCGTACGATTGAACGAGAAGGGCATCGGCAAAGTCATTCTGAAGCCGGACAGCGAGCACCTGATTCCCGGAGTTCGCATCGTCAAGGTGGATCTGTGGCCGGACGACCGGGGCTACTTCCTCGAAGTGGCGCGCTTCGGGCAGGGCCTCGTAACGGAGTTCCCGCCCGCCTCAACGCAGGTATCGACGGCGCTCAGTTACCCCGGCACCATCAAGGCGTTCCACATCCACCAGAAACAGACCGACTGCTGGCTCGCCGCGGCCGGAATGTTTCAGGTCGCGCTGGTGGATCTGCGCGAGGGCTCGGCCACTTACGGCCTGCGCAACACGCTCTACATCGGCGCGCTTCGCCCCTGGCAGCTACTGATTCCGCCGGGCGTGGCGCACGGCTATAAGGTGATTGGCGGAGAGCCCGGGGTGCTTGTCTATCTCACCAACCGGCTTTACGATCCCTCCGACGAAGGGCGTATCCCCCACAACGACCCCGCTATCGCCTACGACTGGGAGTTACAACACAAGTGAAGTTAATCGTCACCGGCGGCGCCGGATTTATCGGTTCGGCGTTCGTTCGTCTGTTGCTGGCGGGCTCGGAACCGGTCCGTCTCACCGTTCTCGACAAGTTGACTTACGCGGGCAACCTGGACAACCTCGCCCCGGTAGCCGCCGATGCCCGCTATCGCTTCGTGCAGGGCGACATCGCCGACCCTGCGGCCGTGAATGCGCTGGTCGAGCAGGAGCAGCCCGACGCCATCGTCCACTTCGCGGCCGAAAGCCACGTGGACCGCAGCATTCTCTCGCCGGAGCCGGTCGTCCGGACGAACCTGTTCGGGACGTTCACGCTGCTCGAAGCCGCGCGGAAGCACGGCGTACCGCGCTTTCTGCACGTCTCCACCGACGAGGTCTACGGCTCGATCCCGGAGCCGCACGAGGCCGACGAAAACTATCCGCTGGTCACCAGCAGCCCGTACTCGGCTTCAAAGGCCGGCTCGGACCTGCTCGCGCTCTCTTACCACACCACTTATAAGATGGCGGTCACGGTCACCCGCGCCTCGAATAACTACGGGCCCTACCAGTTCCCCGAAAAACTGATCCCGCTGATGATCGCCAACGCGCTCGAAGGCAAGCCGCTGCCGGTCTACGGCGACGGGCAGCAGGTCCGCGACTGGCTCTACGTCGATGACCACTGCCGCGCCATCCGCGCCGTGCTCGAACGGGGCCGGCCGGGGCAGGTTTATAACATTGGCGGCAGCCGCGCGCTGCCGAATCTTGAAGTGGTCGAAAGAATCATCGCGGCCACGGGCCGGGACCGTTCGCTGATCCAATACGTCAAGGACCGCCCCGGCCACGACCGGCGCTATGCGCTCACGAGCGACAAGATCACGCGCGAAACGGGCTGGGCGCCGGAGATGGAGTTTGAAACCGGTCTGGCGGCCACCATCGAGTGGTACCGGCAGAACACCGCGTGGATTGAGCGGGTGCGGTCGGGCGCCTATCGCGACTACTACGCGCAGAACTACGGCAACCGCTAGCGGCGAGCAAGGCGGGGGGCGGCGGGGGGCAGCGGCTTCAGATACACGGCCGTCGCCTTGCCCCGGGCGTCGAGCAGGCAGACGAACTCTCGCTGCTCGGTCGCGCCCCCATTTTGCGAAACGAAGCCAAAACCCCAGACGACCTGCGCCGCCCGCGGATCGCCCGGCCGCGACTCGGTGAGCAGCTTTTGGCGGGGCGGGATGCGGAAGGTCCGCCCGGCCGGCAGCTGCGCCTGATAGTGCTGCTGGCAGGCATCGTTAGCCAGCAAATGGGCGGCCCGCAGATGGGCGGCAAAGAGCAGAGCTGCGACGATGCGCATGAATGGGTTGCCGATCGACCGGGCGGACGCTTTAGCCTTCGACGATCTGGCGACCCCGTTCAAACAGGTCCGCCGCGTCGTCGGCCATCTTGCGGCCCTGCTGATAGAGCTCGCGGCCGCGTTCGACCATCTCCTGCCCTTTTTCGGAGAGAACATCGGCGCTCTCTTCGGCGCGGCGCACGATGCGACGTCGGGTCACCTCTCCGCTGGCCGGGGCGTAAAGAAGCGCCACCGCCGCGCCGATCGCCGCGCCGGTGAGAAACCAAACCGCTTTGCTGCTGTTATCTTCTGCCATGACTCGAACACCTCTGGCTCTATTGTTTCAGAACGCCGGAAGAAATGTCCGGGGGGTTGGGTTCCACGGGAGCAGTTCGACGGAGAGCCGGCGGCCGTCGGTCAGCACCCGGACGAGGCCGAAGCGGTCGGTGCGGAGCAGGCCGACGTGGTTTTCGGTGAGGCGGCGGACGACGTCGGGATGGGGGTGCTTATAGAGGTTGTCCTGCCCGGCGGAGATGATGGCGAACTGGGGCCGGAGGCGGGCGAGCAGGTCGTCGGTGGTGGAGGTGCGGCTGCCGTGGTGGCCGGCTTTGAGGATGTCGGCCGGGGCGATGCGGCCTTCGTCGACGAGGCGGAACTCCACCTCTTTTTCAAGGTCGCCGGTGAGGAGCATGCTGCGCTGGCCGTAGGCGATGCGGAGGGTGAGCGAGTCGTTGTTGCGGGGGACTTCGGTGGGCGGGGTGTCACGGTAGGGGGCGAGGACGTCGAAGCGGGCGCCGCCCCAGGCGAAGCCATCGCCGCTCCAGAGGGGGACGATGCGGACGCCGCGCGCGAGCGCCTTGGCGCGGAGGCGCTGCCAGGTGGGACTTTCGCCCATGGCTCCGGTCCAGAGTTCGGCCGGGGCGAAGTTGTCGATGAGGGCTTCGAGGCCGGCGGCGTGGTCGTCGTGGGCGTGGGTGAGGGCGATGGCGTCCAGACGGCGGATGGAGCGGGTCCAGAGGTAGGGGGAGACGACGTCCTCGCCGACGTCGAGTTTGGGTTTGGGGCGGCCTTTGAACTGGGGCAGGCCGCCGCCGTCGACGACCAGCATTTTGCCTTCGGGGGTGACGACGAGCAGGCTATCGCCCTGGCCCACGTCGATGGCGGTGAGCTCCAGTTGGCCGGGAGTGCGCACGGGCGCGAACGGGTGCCAGAGGATGAGGCCGAACAGGGCCATCGTCATGACGAAACAAACCCAACGCAGGCGGGGAGCGTGGCGGGCGGTGACGGCCAGGGCGATGAGGCTGGCCGCGAAGGCGGCGGCGAGCAGGGCGGGCGGGTCGGGGATGCGCCAGTTGGGTTCGAAGGCGGCGCAGGCGGCGGCGACCCACTGGCCCGCGTCGAGGAACCAGCCCGCCGCGGCGGCCAGCCACCGCCACCCGGTGAAGACAGCGAGAAAGCCGGCGACGATGGCGCCGTTCATCAGGGGGACGACGAAGATATTGGCGACCATGCCCGAGAGCGAGGCGCGGTGGAAATAGAAGGCCATGGGCAGGGCCAGGGCCACCTGCATGATGCAGGAGATCATGAAGATCTCAAAGGCGTTGACGAGCAAAGCCAGACCGGAGCCAAGCGCGCGGCAAAGCCAGGGCATGGGGACGTTGGTCCAGAGGCTGACGGTGTGGGCGAACAGCCGGGTTTCGACGCGGAAGGCAGCGATGGCGAAGGGCTTGCGGAGGTCCTGCCGCCAGTCTTCGAGTTCGGCGAGGCCGCGGGCAAGGGGCCGGGAGTTCTGTTCAAACAAGGGGTCGGCGAGGGAGGCGATGGCGGCAACGCTCAAGAAGGTGAGCTGGAAACTGGCTTCGAAGATCTGTCCGGGGTCGAGGGCGAGGACGGTGATGGCGATGACGGCGAGGAAGTTGAGGATGCGCGGGTCGCGATACCAGAAGCGGCAGAGGCTGAAGAGCATGAAGCCGGCGGCGGCGCGGAGGACGGGGGCGGTGAGGCCGGAGGTGGCGGCGTAGAGCCAGGCGAGGATGACGGTGGCGATGAGGCTGAAGGTCATCCGGCCGGTGGCCAGGCGAATGACGCCGAACAGGATGCCGGCAACCATCGTGATATGGATACCGGAGATGACGAGGGCGTGGTAGGTGCCGGTGCGGCGGAAGCTTTCCGTCCAGGCCTTCTGCAGGCGGGTATTTTCGCCGATCAGCAGGGCTTGCATCATCCAGGCTTTGTAGTGGTCGCCGGGATAGAGGGCTTCGAGGCGCGCGAGGATCCAGCCGCGGAGGGTGAACAGCAGGGCGGTGGCGGGATGGCCGCAGGTTCCCGGCAGGACGGTGACGGCGGCGCCGGTGCGGGTGGAGATGGTCCAATAAATCTGCCGGCGGGCGAGGTAGTGGACCAGGTCGAAGGCGCCGGGGTTGCGGAAGTTGACGGGTTTGCGAACCCGGCCTTCGAATTCGACGAGCTGGCCGTACTGCAGGTGGGGGGCGGACTGGCCTTCGCGCAGGTTGAGACTGACGCGGGCGCGGGCGTCGCGGTCGAGTTCGAGGGTGAACTGCTCGCGCCGGTCGGCGAAGACGGAGGGTTCGACGACGCAGCCCTGGATGAGCAGCGTTTCGTCGGCGGCGGCGTCGAGTTCGGGTGGGGGCTCGGGCGGCCGGAGGACGGGCAGGAGCGTGCCGGCGGCGACGAAGGCGAGGGCGGTGATCCAAGGACGGCGGCCGAGGAGGGCGAGCAGCGCGAGGGCCGCCGTGGCGGCGGCGGCCTCGGGGCGGGAGAACGGGAGGAGTTGGGCCAGAAGGAGGCCGGCGATCAGTCCGAGGCAGGGCAGCAGGAGAGGTTCACGCACGCAGAAAGAGAGTGGCGGGGGCGGCCGGCTTCTCTCTAGACTGAGAAGGATGCTTGTCGAGCTGCACGTGGAGAACTTCGCCGTGGTGGAACGCCTGCGGGTTCGATTTCATCCGGGCCTGAACCTGCTGACCGGGGAGACGGGCAGCGGCAAGTCTATTGTGGTGGATTCGCTGGGACTGCTGTTCGGCGGCCGGGCTTCGGCCGAGGTGGTGCGGACGGGGACGGAGCGGGCGCGCGTGTCGGGGGTCTTTGTGGCGCCGCCGGACCCGGCGTTCCGGGCGCTGCTCGAGGAAGCGGGCATTGCGCTCGAAGACGAGGAGCTGATTGTGGAGCGGGAGGTGACGGCGACGGGCAAGTCGCGGGCGCTGCTGGCCAACCGGCCGGCGACGGCGACGCTGCTGAAGTCGCTGGCGCCGTGGCTGGGGGATATTCACGGGCAGAATGAGCAGCAGCGGCTGCACTCGCCGGAGTCGCAGCGGCAGATGCTCGATACGTTTGCCGAGAACGGGGCGTTGACGGCCGAGGTGGGCGAACTGTTTGGCGCGTGGCGGGCGTGCGCACGGGAGCTCGAAGAGATCGACCGGGCTGAGCAGGAGCAGCTGCGGCTGGCGGACCTGTGGAGCTTTCAGCGCAGGGAGATTGAAGAGGTGGACCCGCGGGTGGGCGAGGATAGCGAACTCGAGGGCGAGAAGCGGGTGCTGCAGAACGTGACGCGGCTGGCCGAGCACGCCGGGGCGGCGTATCAGGCGCTGTACGAGGCGCCGGATTCGGCGGTGGCGCAGGCGCGGGCGGCGGCCAAGCGGGTGCAGGAGCTGGTGCGGATTGACCCCTCGCTCGGGGAGGTGGCCGAGCTGCTGCGGCCGGCGGTGATTAGCCTCGAAGAGGCCGGGCTGACGCTGCGCGACTATGTGGGCAAGCTGCACGCCGACCCGGGGCGGCTGGACGAAGTGGAGACGCGCCTGGCCGCGATCGACCGGCTGCGGCGGAAGTACGGGGCGACGATTGAGGAGATTCTCGAGTTTCTAACGGTTCTGCGGACGAAGATGCAGACGGTGGCGGAGGCCGGGGAGCGGCGGGCGGCGATTGAAGCGCGGCGGGAGAAGCTGGGCCGGGAGTACGCGGCGGCGGCGGGCCGGCTGACGCGGGCGCGCAAGACGGCGGCGGGGCGGCTTGAGAAACGCGTGGAGCAGGAGTTGGCGGCGCTGGCGATGGCGGGGACGCGGTTTCAGGTGGCGTTCGCGGCGGCGGGATGGTCGGCCGAGGGGGTGGACGCGGTCCGGTTTCTCGTGTCGGCGAACGTGGGCGAGGAGCCGCGGGAGCTGGACAAGGTGGCTTCGGGCGGCGAGGTTTCGCGGATTGCGCTGGCGATTAAGACCTGCATTGAGAGCGAGCGCCCGGGGGCGGCGCAGCATCTGCTGGTTTTTGACGAAGTGGACGCCGGCATTGGGGGGGAGGCGGCCGAGTCGGTGGGGCGGCGCTTGAAGGCGCTGAGCCGTTCGAATCAAGTGCTGTGCGTGACGCATCAGGCGAATATCGCGGCGTTCGCCGACCATCACTACCGCGTCGAAAAGCAGCAGTCGAACGGGCGGACGGTGGCCGTGATGACGGAGTTGACCGGCGAGGAGCGGACGAGGGAGATTGGCCGCATGCTCTCGGGCCAGCGGTTGACGCCGGAGGCGCTGCGGCACGCCGCGCAGCTGATCGAGGCCGGGGCGGCGAGCTGAGGGCGGGGGTTTAGTCGTCCTCGTCCGTGCTGACGAAGTTGCTTTCAAAGGCTAGGGCCAGGACCTCGTCGGTGAGGACGGTGGGGCGGCGTTCGAAGCGGATGATATCGATGGCGTGCGAGAGCACATCGCGCGGATGGCAGCGGCGGCGGGGCTTGCCGGTGGGGCGGTAGTGGCGGGCGAGAAAGCGGTCGACCAGCTCCGGCGGGCAGGCGAGGCCCTGCTTGGCGGCGCAGTTGACGAAGATTTCGGTGAACTCCTGCTCGGAGGGGGACTTCATCAGCATCTTGTACTGGATGCGGCGGAGGAAGGCCTCGTCGCCGAGCTGGTCGGGCTTGAGGTTCGAAGAGAAGACCAGGAAGCACTCAAACGGGATGGTCATTTTGCCGCCGTTCTGGAAGGAGAGGTAGTCGACGCGGCGCTCCATGGGCACGATCCAACGGTTGAGGACCTCGGCCGGGGTGACCTTCTGGCGGCCGAAGTCATCGATGAGGTAGATGCCGTTGTTGGCTTTGAGCTGCAGGGGGGCATCGTAGAACTTGGCGACAGGGTTGAAGCTCAGATCGAGCATTTCGAGCGCGAGTTCACCGCCGGTGACGATGAAGGGGCGGTGGCACTTGAACCAGCGCTGGTCGTAGGAGGGTTCGGTGGTGAAGGCCGAGATGGTGTCCGGCGACTCGTCGACCGGGTGGTGGTAGACCGGGTCGAACATCTGGATGATCATGCCCTGGGCCTCGATGGCGTAGGGCACGTAGATGTAAGTGGGATCGACGTTAAAGAGCGCTTCGGCCAGATAGGTTTTGCCGTTGCCGGGCTGGCCGTAGATCAGAAACGACTTGCCGGAGTTGACGGCCGGGCCGATCTGGTTGAGCAGCTCCGGGGTGACGACCATGTGCTTGTAGGCTTCCCGCAGGGCTTCCGGGGTGAGCCAGCCGTTCTCCTGCTTCTGGCGGCGCACCATGTCGGAGTATTGAAACAGCGGCACGGGGACGCGGCCGGAGTAGGCGTTGGTGGCGACAAACTCCTTGGCCAGTTCGCGGCCGCTTTCGGTGAGGACGAAGCGGGAGGAGATGGCGCCCATGCCGAGCGAGCTGCGCACGGTGACGTGGTGGGTGCGTTTGAACCCTTCGAGGATGGCTTCGATGACGCTGAAGCGGAGACCGAGGCGCTGGGCGAGTTCGCGGCCCACCAGTTCTCCGTTGTAATAGAGCGACTTGAGCAGCAACTGCTCGATCATCGTGGACGGAACGCCGGTGTGCGGAATCGTCTCCGGCACCGGGGGACGCAGATCCTCAGGACGGGCTGCGTTGGACGAGTCAAGAAGGGACGACAGTTCAGTAAGGTCGGTGATCGGCAACGGATTTCGCCTTTGAGGGTCTATCGACGGCCGTAGCGAAAGTCTGAGGGGGGAGATACCATAGTTTACGAAGGGAATCACCTTATGCCGACTACCCGCCGCTCCTTCTTACACACCTCCGGGCTGACTACCCTGTTGGCGGCCGCCCCCGCCGCCGCACAGCCGAAAAGCCCCAACGATAAGATTCAGTTTGCCTGCATCGGCTTCGGCATCATGGGCCAGGGCGATGTGGCGACGGCCGTGACGGTGCCGGGAACCAAGCTGGTGGCCGTGGCCGATATCTACCAGGGCCGGCTGGACCTGGCCAAGGAGCGCTACGGCAAAGATATCTTCACGACGCGCGACTACCGCGAGATTCTGGCGCGCCCCGACATCGACGCCGTCATCGTCGCCACGCCCGACCACTGGCATCAGCAGCAGGCCATCGACGCGATGAAGGCCGGCAAGGACGTCTACTGCCAGAAGCCGATGGTGCAGAAGGTGGAAGAGGGCGCGGCGGTGATCAAAGCCGAAGGCGAGACGAAGCGGATTCTGCAGGTGGGCAGCCAGCGGGCCAGTTCCATCCTTTATGCGAAGGCGCGGGACCTGGTCAAGCAGGGCGTGCTGGGCGAAGTGCGCATGGTGGAAGCGTTCTGGGACCGCAACTCGCCGCAGGGGGCCTGGCAGTATTCGATCCCGCCCGATGCCTCGCCGGCGACGGTGGATTGGGACCGGTTTCTGGGTTCGGCGCCGAAGCGGCCGTTTGAACCGATCCGGCTGTTCCGGTGGCGCAACTATCAGGACTACGGCACGGGGGTGGCCGGGGATCTGTTTGTCCACCTGTTCACGGGAATCCATTACGTGATGGACTCAAACGGACCGAACCGGGTGATGACGACCGGCGGGCTGTACCACTGGAAGGACGGCCGCGACGTGCCGGACCTAATGATGGGCATTTACGACTATCCGCAGACCGCCGCGCATCCGGAGTTCAACCTGAGCCTCCGGCTGAACTTCCTGGCGGGCGGCGGCGATGGGAGCGGCTTTCGGTTTGTCGGTTCGGAAGGGGTGCTCGACCTCGCCGTGGGCGGGGCGCTCGTGCTGCGCCGCAAGCCGAAGGTGACCGACCCGGGAACGACGGCCGGAACCTTCTCGCGAGCGACCGCCACCGAGATTCTGCGGCAGCACGCGGCGAAGTATCCGGCGCAGCGGCCGAGCGCCGACGGCATGCAGGCCAATACGGAGCAGCGTTGGGTGCTGCCGCCGGGCTACACGGAACAGTACGCCCACCACGCCAACTTCTTCGAGCACATCCGCTCGCGGCAGCCGGTGATTGAAGACGCGACCTTCGGCCTGCGGGCGGCGGGTCCGGCGCTGTTGTCGAACGTCAGTTACTTCACGCGGAAGACCGTACACTGGGATCCGGAAAAGATGGTAGTGAAGGGATAATCGATCCCGGCAAGGAGGCCGTGATGGCGTGGTGGATCTGGCTGGTCGCGGGGATCGTGATCCTGCTGGGGGAGTTACTCACGCCCGGCGGCTTCTATCTGATTTTTTTCGGCGCCGGGGCGGTGGTTACGGCGTTCGCCGCGGCGGTGGGGCTGGAGGGGTTGGGCCGGCAGGGCGTGTGTTTTCTGCTGCTTTCGCTGGCGGCGCTGCTGCTGTTCCGGCAACCGTTGCTGCGGCGGCTGCGGCGGGGGCATCCGCTGCTGCCCGACGAGCTGACGGGGGAGGTGGCCGTGGCGCGGGGGGAGATTGCGGTGCACGCAGTGGGGCAGGCCGAACTGCGGGGGACGGTGTGGTCGGCGCGCAACGCGGGGGACCGGCCGCTGGCGGCGGGCGAGCGCTGCCGGGTGAAACGCGTGGATGGATTGACGATATACTTGCGCCCGGAGGAGTAAGTTGATGCCGGAACTGATTGTGCTGGGGTTTGTTCTCCTGCTGTTTCTGATCGTGGTGGCCAAGACGGCGATCGTGGTGCCGCAGCAGAGCGCGTTTGTGGTGGAACGGCTCGGGGCCTACAGCGGCACGTTAAACGCGGGTTTCCATATCCTGATCCCCTTTCTGGACGTGATCCGCTACAAGCACTCCTTAAAAGAGCAGTCGATCGATATCCCGGAGCAGGTGTGCATTACGCGGGACAACGTACAGGTGGCCGTCGACGGGGTGTTGTATCTGAAGGTTCTCAACGCCGAACGCGCCTCCTACGGCATCTCCGACTATCTTTTCGCAATCACCCAACTGGCGCAGACGACGCTGCGGAGTGAGGTAGGCAAGATTGAGCTCGACCGCACCTTCGAAGAGCGGACGAACATCAACGTGGCCGTGGTGAGCGAACTCGACAAGGCCTCGGAACCCTGGGGCGTGAAGGTGCTGCGCTACGAGATCAAGAACATCACCCCACCCAAGGACATTCTGTCGGCCATGGAGAAACAGATGCGCGCCGAGCGCGAAAAACGGGCCGCGATTCTGACGTCGGAAGGGGTGCGGGACTCGGCCGTGAACCTGGCCGAGGGTGAAAAGCAGAAGGTGATCAAGGCGTCCGAGGCGTTCAAGCAGCGGCAGATCAACGAAGCCGAGGGCGAGGCGACCGCGATCATGACCGTGGCCGAGGCGACGGCGAAGAGCCTGCGGCAGGTGGGCATGGCGATTCAGGACCCGGGCGGACGCGAGGCGGTGCAACTTCGGGTGGCCGAGCAGTATGTGACCAGCTTCGGCAAACTGGCGCAATCGTCAAACACGATGATCGTGCCGGCCAACGTGGCCGATATCGCGGGGATGATCGGGTCGGCGATGGGGGTCTTCGAAGCGACGCAGCGGGGGAACAGCGCGCCGCCGCCCCCGCCGCCGCAGTAACTCAGGCGAAGGCGGCGCGCAGCTGGTCGTAGCTCTTCTGCACGGCGCCGAGCGGGTCGGCCTTGCCTTCCATCTCGAGCGACACCCAGCCTTTGAAGCCGGCCTGTTTCAGGATGCCGGCGATGCGCTTGTAGTCGAGGTCGAGCGTATACCATTCGCCGCCGCCGTAGTAGGTCTTGGCCTGCACGATCGTGGCTTTCGGAGCCAGTTTGGCGATGCCGGGGTAGGGTTCGCCGGGGTAGTTGCCGGTGTCGAGGTTGATGCCGAGCCAGGGCGAGTTGACGGCCGCGTGGATCTTGAGCAGGGTATCGATGTTGGTGGTGAGGCCCCAGTGGTTTTCGAGCGCCAGCGTGATGCCCTCGCGCTCGCAGACGGGCAGGCACTTGCGGATGGAATCGATGCACCAGTCGATGGCGTTCTGTTCGTTGAAGCCGGGCAAGGCCGGCTCGTCGCCCTTGACTTTCATCAGATCGTCGAAGGATTTGATGGTCTTCCAGCGGCCGGAGTTGAGGCGGACGCAAGGGATGCCGAGGCGGGCCGCGAGCTCAATACACTTGACGGTGTGTGTAATATTTTTGTCGCGATCGGCTTGTTCCGGGAAGACGAAGTCCTGGTGGATGGAGAGCATCGGCAGGGCGAGCCCCCGCTCAAAGGCCAATCTTTTCAACCGGGTAACGTAGGCCGGTGACTCGTCCACCATCTGCCGGTGGAGGATCTCGACGCCATCAAATCCAATGTCTGCCGCATGTTGGATGACCTTCTCGATACTGTACCGTTCTGTCCGGAAATGCCAGAATGAATAGGTAGAAACAGCGAGGGGCTGCCGCCGGTTTGGACTGGCGGTTTGCGCCGGAGCAGCCGATAGAGAAGCAAGCGGGCCGGCGGCCAGGAGTGCACGTCGCGAAAGTGGCATAACTCAGGATAACCGGTCCCGGAGCGCCTGCTACAGTAAGAGGAATCTTTCATCTATGACGAGTGTTGCGTTATGAGTATCGAAGCTGCCGGCGGCCGCCCGGCCAACCAGTACGAGACGGTGAACTGGGTAACGATTACCTTTTTCGGAATCTTTCATGTGGGCGCGCTGGCCGCTCCGTTTTTCTTCGAATGGCGTTCAGTGATCGTCGCCGCCGTGCTGTACTGGATCACCATCGGCTGGGGCATCGGCATGGGGTACCATCGCTTGCACACGCACCGGGCCTATGTGGTGCCGAAGTGGCTGGAACACTTCTTTGCCCTTTGCGGCACGCTGACGATGGAAGGCGGACCGATCTTCTGGGTAGCGACGCACCGGATTCACCATCAGCACTCCGACCTCGACGGCGACCCGCACACGCCGCGCCACGGCAAGTGGTGGTCGCACGTGGGCTGGATTCTGTTTGGCGAGGCCAAGCATAACCAGACGCAGGCGATGATGAAGTACACCCCGGACCTGGCCAAAGATCAGTTTTACCTGTGGCTGAACACCTACCACTGGGTGCCCATTATCGTGCTGTCGGCGATTCTGTACCTGTGGGGCGGCCTGTCGATGTTCCTATGGGCGACGTGCGTGCGCGTCGTGCTCGGACTGCACTCGACGTGGCTGGTGAACTCGGCCAGCCATCTATGGGGCGGACGCCGATTCAACATCCGCGACGACTCGCGCAACAACTGGTGGGTGGCGATTTTGACGTTTGGCGAGGGCTGGCACAACAATCACCATGCGCATCCGAACTCGGCGCGGCATGGCTTGGCATGGTACGAATACGACCAGACGTGGCTGCAGATTCGGCTGCTCGAGAAGTTGGGCATTGCGCGGAACGTGAAGGTGGCCCACGTGGATACCCCGTCGGCGATGGAGCGGAGAGCGGCGTAGGCAGCGTTCCCGGATGCATTGGCGTGCTGCTTGCGACATAATGTCGGCAAGCAGCATGCGTTTCGTAATTCTCCTTGCCGGCGTTGTGTCCCTGGGGGCACAACCGATCGAATTTAATCGCGACATCCGTCCGATTCTGTCGGACCGATGCTGGACCTGCCACGGCGCCGATGCCGCCTCAAAAGGCATCAAGCTGCGCTTGGACCAACCGGAACCGGTGGCCGCCGCCCGGCAGACAATCGCCGAGCGCATCGTGACAACGAACAAGGCCAAGCGGATGCCGCCGCTGCACACGGGCGCCAGCCTGTTGACGGCCGAAGTGGCGCTGCTGAACCGCTGGGTGGAGGCCGGCGCCCCCTGGCAGAAGCATTGGGCCTACCTGCCGCCCCAGCGCGCCGCCGGGCAGAGTATCGATTCTCTCGTGCGCGCCCGCCTCGTCAAAGCCGGGTTGTCCCCTTCCCCGCAGGCCCCCCGCGAGACCCTCCTCCGCCGCGCCGCGCTCGACCTGACCGGTCTGCCGCCGCTGCCCGGCGAGTACGATGGCATGAGCTACGAACAGGCCGTCGACCGGATGCTTGCCACCTCCCGCTACGCCGAACGCATGACCGCCAAGTGGCTCGACGCGGCCCGCTACGCCGATTCGAACGGCTATCAGACCGACGGCGAACGGGAGATGTGGCGCTGGCGCGACTGGGTGCTGAACGCCTTCCGGACCAACAAGCCGTTTGACCAGTTCGTCATCGAACAGATGGCCGGCGACCTGCTGCCCAACGCCACGATCGACCAGAAGATCGCTACCGGCTTTCAACGCAACCATCGCGGCAACGGCGAAGGCGGTATTGTGGCCGAGGAGTACCTGGCCGAGTACGCCGCCGACCGCGTGGAGACGATGTCGACCGTTTTCCTGGGCTCCACCATCGGCTGCGCCCGCTGCCACAACCATAAGTACGACCCGTTCACGCAGAAAGAGTTCTATCAGCTGTTCGCCTTCTTCCATAACATCGGCGAGCGCGGCCGCTACTTCAAATTCGGCAATACGCCCCCCTTCCTTCACGCCCCGACCGAACCGCAGCAGGCCAAGCTCGCCGAACTCGAAGCCACGCTGGCCGCCGCCGAAGCCCGCCTGCGCCCCGGCGCGGTCAAAGGTCCGCTCACCTGGAAGCCAACGTTCGACCTCACCGCGCCCGAAAAGTATACCCCGCACTACACCGCCCGCTTCACCATCGCCGCCCGGTTCACGCCCCCGGCCGCCACGGCCAACATCGTCTCGAAGGCGTTGCCGGAGGCCGAATCGGCCGGCCTGCGGTTTAACCTCAAAGACGGTCGGCTGCAGGTGAACCTCGTCATGCGCTGGCTCGACGATGCCCTGCGCGTCGAAACCGAGCGGACGCTCACCCCCGGCCAGAACTACCACGTCGCCTTCACCTACGACGGCTCGAAGCTCGCCGCCGGCATCAAGGTCTACATCGACGGCCAGCCGGAAAAACTGCGCGTGATCGTCGATGAACTCAACCAGGACTTCCTCGTCAAAGAGCCGTTTACGCTGAACGCTCCCGAGGTAAAGATCTTCGCCCGCGCCCTGCCCCCGCTCGAGATCGCTTTCCTCGCCGGCACGGCCGCGGGGCCGGAGGCGGCGCGCCGCCAGTTCCTGGAGACCACCGACGCCAAGGCGTGGGCCGAGGTCGTCCGCCTGCGGCGCGAACGCGGCGCCTTCCTCGACACGGTCCCCACCGTGATGGTGATGCGGGAAACCGGCAAGCCGCTCGACGCCCACGTCCTCATCCGCGGCGCCTACGACCGGCCCGGCGAAAAGGTCGCCCCCGGGGTGCCGGCGATCTTTACGGGAAAGCCGATTACGAACCGCCTCGAACTGGCCCGCTGGCTCGTCTCGCGCGAGAACCCGCTCACCGCCCGCGTCACTGTCAACCGCTTCTGGCAGGCGCTATTCGGCGTGGGCCTCGTCAAGACGGCCGAGGATTTCGGCGCGCAGGGCGAGTGGCCGGCCAACCCGGAGCTGCTCGACTGGCTGGCTGTTGAGTTCATCGACTCGGGCTGGAACGTCAAGCACCTGCTGAAGACGATCCTGCTGTCGGAGACCTATCGGCAATCCTCGCGGGTCACCCCGGAGTTGCTCGCGCGCGACCCGGAGAACCGGCTGCTTGCGCGCGGTCCGCGGCTGCGGCTCGACGCCGGGGCGGTGCGCGATCAGGCGCTGTATCTGTCCGGGCTGCTCGTCGAGCGGATCGGCGGGCCGTCGGTGAAGCCGTATCAGCCGGCCGGGCTGTGGAAGGAGCTGTCGGGCGGGGCCGACTACGTGCCCGACTCGGGCGAGGCGCTCTACCGGCGCAGCATCTACACGTTCTGGAAACGCACGGCGCCGCCGCCGACGATGGCCAACTTCGACGCCGCGGGCCGCGAAACCTGCACGGTGCGCGAGTCGCGGACGAACACGCCGCTGCAGGCGCTGAACCTGATGAACGACGTGACGTTTCTTGAAGCCTCGCGCCGGCTGGCCGAAAAGATCATGACCAACCCGGCCGGCCTCGCCTACGGCTTCCGGCTCGTCACCGGCCGCGCCGCCACGGGCGACGAACTCACCGTACTGCTCAGCGCCCTCGAACGCCACCGCGCCACCTACGAAAAAGATGAGTTGGCCGCCCGCAACCTGCTCGCCCACGGCGACTCCCGCCGGAACACCGAACTGCCGGTGGCCGACCTCGCCGCCCATACCCTGGTAGCCAGCCTGCTGCTGAACCTCGACGAAGGAATTACCAAAGAATGAAGCGCCGCGACTTTCTCTCCGCCGCCGCCATGGCCACGCTCGCCCGCGGCGCCACGCACTTTGCGCCGAAGGCCAAACGGGTGATCTACCTGTTTCAGTCCGGCGCGCCGTCGCAGCTTGAGACCTTCGACTACAAGCCGGGCCTCAGCAAAATGCGCGGCGTCGAACTACCGGACTCCGTCCGGCAAGGGCAGCGGCTGACCGGCATGACGGCCACGCAGACCAGCTTCCCGCTGGTGCCTTCGCAGTTCGCCTTCCGGCAGCGGGGCCAGTCCGGCGCCTGGGTCAGCGACCTGCTGCCTAACATCGCCAAGGTGGCCGACCGGCTCTGCTTCATCAAGTCGCTGCACACCGAAGCGATCAATCACGACCCGGCCGTTACCTTCTTCCAGACCGGCTTCCAACTTGCCGGCCGCCCGTCGATCGGCTCCTGGATCTCCTACGGCCTCGGCAGCGAGAATCAGGATCTGCCCGCTTTTGTCGTCATGATCTCGCAGGGCACGGGCAACATCGCCGACCAGCCGCTTTATGACCGGCTCTGGGGCAGTGGCTTCCTGCCGACCAAGTATCAGGGCGTCAAGTTCCGCTCGCAGGGCGACCCGGTGCTGTTTCTCAAGAACCCGGAAGGCGTCAACGCCGCCACGCGGCGCGGTTATCTCGACGACCTCGCCAAGCTGAACACGTTCAAGCTCAACGAATCCGGCGACCCGGAGATCGCCACCCGCATCGCTCAGTACGAGATGGCCTTCCGGATGCAGACTTCAGTACCCGAACTGACCGACCTGTCGAAGGAGCCCGACCACGTCTTCGCCCGCTACGGGCCCGAGTCTCGCAAGCCCGGCTCCTATGCGGCCAACTGCCTGCTCGCCCGGCGCCTCGCCGAACGCGGCGTCCGCTTCATTCAGCTGTTCCACCGCGGCTGGGACCAGCACAACCATCTGCCGGCGCAGATCGTCAACCAGTGCCGCGACGTCGACCAGCCCACCGCCGGGCTGATTGAAGATCTGGCCGAACGCGGTCTGCTCGAAGATACGCTGGTGGTCTGGGGCGGCGAGTTCGGCCGCACCGTCTACTGCCAAGGCAAGATGACCGCCGACGACTACGGGCGCGACCACCATCCGCGCTGCTTCACCGTCTTCCTGGCCGGCGGCGGCGTGAAGCCGGGGCTGAGCTTCGGCGAGACCGACGACTTCTCCTACAACATCGTGAAAGACCCGGTGCATGTGCACGATCTGCACGCCACCATCCTGCACCAGTTGGGCGTCGACCATACCAAACTGACGTTCAAGTTCCAGGGCCGCCACTTCCGCCTGACGGATGTGCACGGCAACGTGGTTCGCTCCATCCTGGCTTAGCTTAGGACGTTCCGTCCCAGCCGTGGTCGTCCAGCCGGATGCGCGTGCCGTGGAGGCGGACGCCCTCGGCTTCCAGACGCAGCACCTGCTCGACGCCCGCGGCCCCGCGCAGCAGAACCTTGCCATAGCGCGCGCCGTCCTTGCCCACGACGCGGTGCCACGGCACCCCGGCTTCGAACTGGCGCAGCGCCCAGGCTACCTGACGCGAGCCGCGCGGGTGCCCGGCCAGCGCCGCCACCTGGCCGTAGGTGGCTACTTTGCCCGGCGGGATCCGGCGGACCACGGCGCGCATGGCGTCAAACATCCTTCACCACGTTCCCATGGTCAGGACAAAGCCCATCGAGGCCCGGAGCCCCTCCTGCGACCGGACGTTTTCGAGCTCCCGCGAAAACGTCCGCACATACTCCACCCCGGCCACGCGCCAGGACAACGCACTGGTGATCTTCAGGTCAATGCCGCCGCCGGCGGCCAGCGCCAGGCCGTTGGCCTCGGTGCGGACGGCGAACAGTTCGTAGGGAACCGTCCGCCCGGTGCCGTCGTTCTGCCGGATGACCAGGCTCTTCTTGACCGGGTCGATCGCCTCCCGCGTCGTCTTGTTGCCGCCGAGGAGGAGTTGGCCGTACGGCTTCCAGCGAGCCTCCGGACGGGCCTTCCACTGCAGGCCAGCGAGGTACTGCAGGGAATCGGAGCTGACGTTCCGCGGCAGATCGAGCATCTTGCAGCCGCTTACGTCGAGAACGGCGTACCAGTTCGGGTGCAGCCGGTAGGCGCCCTGCGCCCCGCCACCCGGACACTGGCCGCCGTGCAGGAGGGTGGACTGCGCGCGGGAGGTGAACTCAAAAACGGGGGTCGCCTGGGGGTTGCCTTGGCGGCCGCTGTTATCGACATAGGATATCCCCCGGCGGTAGCTCAAAATACCTGGGCGCGTGTCGCGGTGCCAGGGGGTATCGCCGCGCATGAGGTTGGCCATGCTGCGCGAGGGGTTCAGCCAGCCGCGCACCATCATGCGCACCCAGCGGTTTTCGATGCGGTTCTCGATCTTTTGGATCACCAGCCGGTCGATGGCGTCCTCGGTAACCTGCCAGCCGAGGCCGATGACCGGAGTCACCACGTGATCGACGAGGCCTTGCTGGGGCCAACGGGATTGAATCGTGCCGATACTCGCCTCGCTGATGAGTCCAATCTCGAACTGCGTGCTGTAGGCGAACGAGTAGGCCGTAGCCCGGAGCCGGCCCTTCCAGTAGGCGCGGGAGGAGCCGAATTCGACACGGCGGTACCGCGGATCGTTCTGGGCAAAGATGTAGCCGGTCACCGCGCCCTGCATCGGATGGCCGACATAGTTGACCAGCGCGACGTCGCCATCGGACCATCCCCGCAGGCTGCCTATGCTTTTGGCGACGTTCCGCAGATAGGGACCGGAGAACCCTCCGCGCGTACCCTTTTCGGTCGCCAGCCGGAAGCCATGCTGGATGCCCAGGAAATACATCGACTGTTCGAGGAGCGGCCGCCATTGAATGGAATCCGCGCGGGTTGATCCGGCGGGTTCAGCCGCCCCAAAGGTTCGACTGATGCACAGGAGCATACCCACGGATACCCATTTACCCAAAGCCATAAGACTTCAGGGTCGCGCACCCGGTGGTGGCGTTTCAATCCCGGGAAAACCCGCGCTGCCGGCGGCGGGAAAAATATGGTCAAGAAGCGTTCGGCGCTGGACGATAAAGCCAAATAGATGGCGTTGAACGCAGCTGACATCGCGGGTACGAACTCCTATCGGCCCGAAATCCCCCACCTGCTGCAGGAGCTGCCGGCGATGCCCACGGTCTCGACCCGGCTCCTGGCCATGATTGGCCGCGCCGAGGTCGATCTGAAGTCGGTCAGCGCGCTGATCGCCTCCGATGGAGCATTGGCCGGCGAAGTGTTGCGGATCGCCAACTCTTCGTTGTTTGGGCTGCGCAACGAGGTGCGCAGTATCCTGCAAGCCATCGCCTATCTCGGAATTGAAAAAACCAAGTCCCTGGCCTGGACCGTGGCCATCAAGAACTATCTTGGCAACGCTTTGCAGATTCCCTCCCTGCAGCGGACCTGGCGCCACAGCCTGGCCGTGGCCCTGTTGGCGGAGGAGTTGGCCAACTGGACGCAGGCGGACGGTTCGGAGGCCTACACGGCCGGCATCCTGCATGACCTGGGCGCGTTGGGACTCATCGCCATGTCGCCGCCCCGTTACCGGCTACTGCTCGAAGAGGCGGCGGGAAGCCCCGCCTCGCTGACCGAACTCGAGCGAAAGCATTTCGGACTCGATCACTGCGAGGCGGGAGGATTTCTTGCCGCCGCCTGGAAGCTCCCGCCGTTCATGGGCGAGGTGATGCGGCTCCACCACGCCCCGCTCACGCAACCGGCCTTTACCCCGCTCGGTCTGATTCACTTTGCCTCTCGCGGTGCTGACCTGCTTGGCTTCTCCGTCATCAACCGCCCCGTCGATGTGGCTTCGCCAAACGCGATCGAGGAGTTCCACGACCAACTCGCCCCCCGCCGCAAGGAGCGGGTCGTCTTCAACCTGGCCGACCTGCAACTGCTGATCGCCACGCGCCTGAACGCGATTGAATCGTAGCGGCCGGGAAACCCGCTACCCTAGAGGTATGAGCCTTTCCAGCTCCTTTTTCGGATCGAAGTTCGGCATCACCGAACGGGACCTTGACCGCTACCTCGCCGAGGCCCTCGGACGCGGCGCCGACTACGCCGACCTCTACTTCGAGTATCTGGCCACGTCCTCGATTACGCTCGACGAGTCGATCGTCAAGTCGGCCACGCAGGGCGTATCGCTCGGGGTAGGCGTGCGGGTGATCGCCGGCGAGCGCACCGGCTACGCCTACTCGGACGACCTCAGCCCGGAGAAGATTCTCAAGGCCGCGGCGACAGCGGCCTGTATTGCCGATGCACCGGCGAAGGTCGAAACGGTTGGACTTACCCCGGCCCGCCAGCACGACCTCTATCCCGTGCTCCGGGCTCCGATCGACCAGCCGCTTGAAGAGCGCGTACAGTTTGTCAAGCGCGCCGACGCGGCCGCCCGCGGCGCCGACGCCCGCGTCATCCAGGTGCAGTGCACCTATGCCGACTCGCTCCGCCACGTGCTGGTGGCCACCTCGGACGGCAAGCTCAGCTTCGACCGGCAGCCCATGGCCCGGCTGAACGTGAGCGTCCTGGCCCGCCAGGGCGATGGCACGCCGCAGCAGGGCTACAGCGGCGGGGGCGGCCGCGTGGGGCTCGACTACTTTACAGGCGCCAGCGCGCCGGAGGCCTTCGCCCGCGAGGCGGTGCGTCTGGCGATTGTGCAGCTCGACGCGACCGAGGCGCCGGCCGGCGAGTCGGTGGTGGTGCTCGGCCCGGGCTGGCCCGGGGTGCTGCTGCACGAAGCCGTTGGCCATGGGCTCGAGGCCGATTTCAACCGCAAGGGCACGTCGGTGTTCTCGGGCCGCGTGGGGCAGAAGGTGGCGAGTGAACTGTGCACGGTAATCGACGATGGCACCATCGACAGCCGCCGCGGGTCCCTGAACGTCGACGACGAGGCCAACCCCACGCGCCAGAACGTGCTGATTGAAAACGGCATTCTGCGCGGCTACCTCACCGATGAACTCTCGGCCCGCCTTACCGGCGGCCGGTCGACCGGTTCCGGGCGCCGGGAAAACTATCAGCACATCCCCATGCCCCGCATGACCAACACCTTCATGCTCGCGGGCGCTTCGACGCCCGAGGAGATCATCCGGTCGGTGAGCAAAGGCATCTACTGCGCCAACTTCGGCGGCGGCCAGGTGGATATCACCAACGGCAACTTCGTGTTTTCGGCCTCGGAGAGCTATCTGATCGAGGACGGCAAGCTCACCCGCCCCGTCCGCGGCGCGACGCTGATCGGGAACGGTCCGGAGGCGATGCAGTACATCTCGATGGTCGGCAACGATCTCAAGCTCGACCAGGGCGTCGGCATCTGCGGCAAAGACGGCCAGAGCGTGCCGGTGGGCGTGGGCATCCCCACGGTACGCATCGACAAGATGACGGTGGGAGGCACGGCGCGCGCATGAGCGAACAAGATCTCCGCGCGGCGGCCGCGAGCGCCGTCGAACAGGCCCTTGCCCTCGGCGCCACGGGAGCCGAATGCACGATTGCGAGCGGCAGCGAGTTCTCGGTCACGGTCCGTTTGGGCCAGGTGGAAAAGCTGAAGGAGGCCGACTCGTGCGGCGCCGGGCTCCGGGTGCTGCTTGGCCAGCGGCAGGGCTCCTCCTACACCTCGGACCTGTCGGCCGAAGGCATCCGGCAGATGGTGGCGAGCGCGATGGAAATTGCCCGCATCACCGAGCCCGATCCCTTCGCCGGGCTGCCCGAGGCGGACGAACTCGGCCAACTGCCGCAGGATCTCGGCCTGGCCTCGGAGTTGACGATCTCGACCGCCGAAAAGATCGACTTCGCCAAACGCGCCGAAAAGGCCGCGCTGGCCGTCGATCCGCGCCTCACCAACTCCGACGGCGCCTCGTTTGACTCCCACACCGGCGTCCGCGTTTTTGCCAACTCCCGCGGCTTCCTCGGCAGCTACCGCTCTACGTACTGCTCGCTGTCGGCCGTGCCGGTGGCCAAGTCGGACGACCGGATGGAGCGCGATTACTGGTACTCGATCGGCCGGGACCACACCCGCCTCGAGTCGCCTGAACAGATCGGGCGGCGGGCCGCCGAACGCGTTCTGCGCCGCCTGGGCGCCCGGAAGATCGCCACCCGGCAGGCGACCGTGGTCTTTGAACCGCGCACGGCCCGCTCGCTGGTCGGCCACGTCTTCGCGGCGGTCACCGGCGATGCCATCTACCGGAAAAGCTCCTTTCTGCTCGATAAAATCGGGCAGACCGTGGCCGCCCCCAGCGTCACCATCGTCGACGACCCGACGCTGCCTGGCCTGTTCGGCTCCTCGCCGTTTGATGATGAAGGCGTACCCGGCCGCCGGAATCTCCTCATTGAAAACGGGGTGCTCCAGACCTATCTGCTGCATACCTACACCGCGCGCAAGCTCGGCCTGAAAACCACCGGCAACGCCTCGCGCGGGCTGACGGGCAGCCCCGGCACCGGCCACGGCAATCTCTACCTCGCCGCCGGCGAACTGCCGCCGGAGGAGCTGCTGCGGACCGTTGGCACCGGCCTGTATGTCACCGAACTGATCGGCCAGGGCGTGAACACGGTCAACGGCGACTACTCGCGCGGCGCGAGCGGAATCTGGATTGAAGACGGCGTGCTTACCTACCCGGTGACCGAGGTCACGGTTGCTGGTAATCTGAGCGAGATGCTCAAAAACGTCCTCTTTATCGGCAACGATCTCGAGTTCCTCGGCTCGACGGCGGCCCCCACCCTGGCCATCGGCGGCATGACCATCAGCGGCGTCCAATGAGGAGGATTGCCGCTGTCCTGATCGTCGTCTTTGGCGGCGCGGCCTACTGGTATCTGTCGCAGCCGAAGGTCGTCGCCGGCCCCGCGCCCATCACCGCCGAGGCCAAAGCCTACGTGCGCAATCTGCAGCTGGCCGGGGTGGAGATGAAGGCCATTGAGAGCTTCGCCTCGCAGCGCGTGGTGGAGATCACCGGCCAGATCACCAACAACGGCGCCCGGCGCCTGCGGCTCGTCGAACTCAACTGCGTCTTTGCCGACCCCTACGGCCAGCCCGTTTGGCGCGAGCGCGTTGCCATTGTGCGGGCCAGCAAGGGCGGCCTCGCCGCCGGCGAAACCAAGTCCTTCCGCCTGCCCTTCGATAGCCTGCCTCCGGGCTGGAACCAGGCGCTTCCCCAACTCGTCATCGCCGGAATCGAGTTCGAATAGGCCATGCCGAAACTGCTGCTTGTCGAGGATGACCCCGATCAGCTGGAGATCCGCACGCTGATTCTCGAGCAGGCGGGCCATCACGTCTACGGCGCCGCTTCCGGCCCCGAGGCCCTGGCGCTGGCGCGCGAACACCAGCCCGCGCTCGTCGTCATGGACCTCCGTTTGCCGCGCACCGCCGACGGCGTAGCCCTCATCACCGCCCTCCGCGCACTCACTCCCGCGCCCCGCATCGTGGTGCTGTCCGGCTGGACCGCCGACCTTGCCACGGCCCCCGATGTCGACGCGGTACTATCGAAACCGGTGCGCACCCCGGAACTGATCCACCTCATCGCCCGCCTGTCGGCCGGCCTGTTTTTCTTCCTCCTGCCGCTGGCCGCCGCTACGCTGCAGTTGACCGAACCCGCCGAAGTTCTGGCCGAGATCAGCGCGCCCGTCGCCGACTGGCAGACGCAGCCGAAGATCGCCGACCTCCTGGTCAACGGCCAGCCCCGGCTCCAGCTCCCGCTCGTCGCGCCCCGGCAGACGGTGTTCCTTGGCCGCCTGCCCGCCGGTCGCCACGAGGTCACCCTGGCGAGCGCCACCGTCCGCCTCACCCCCACCACCGACCCGGTGCATCTGCACGCCCCCGTTTTGTTTGAACGCAAGAACGCCATCGGCCGCTTCACGGACGTCCCGCTGCTCACCTACGCCGAATGGCTCACCGAAAACGGCCAGCGCGTGCTGCAGTACTCCGTGATTTTCTCAAACGAAGACGGCGGCACCTCGACCCGCTTTCTCATGGCCCGCTGGGGCCGCACGACCGACATCGAGTTCGTCTACAAGGTCTACTTCCGGGCGGACGGTAGTCGCGACAAGGCCATCATCCAGGGCCGCGGCCACCGGGACATCGTCTTCACCGGCCCGTTTGAAGGCGACCATCCGCTGCTGATGCCGGTCACCGACAACAACATGGTGGCCGGCGAAGGCCCCTCGGCCGTGCGCTACCAGCCGGCCGCCGCGCTGGTCGACCTGCGGGCCGCCTCCCGCGAGTCGGTGATGGATGAGGCGCCCTTCACCTGGCAGGCCATGACCAAAGAGCTGCTCCGCGAAGGCAAACTGCGCGAATACGGTATCGAGCGCGGCGAGGATATCTCGGACCCGCGAAACTATCTCTACCTCGAGTTTGCGGTCAAGAACCGGTTGTCCCGCGTCGCGGCGATGGTCCAATTGCGAAACGAAGCCAGATGGCGCCTGTCCCACTTCGGCGTTCCCGGGGCGGCGATTGAGCGCGACGGCTGGGTCCGCACGACGATTGAACTGCCCCCCGGCACCCGGGCGACCGACGTGACCGGCCTGGGCTTTGAATGCCTCGCCGCCGAACGGGCCCGGCAGTTGGGCCAGTGCGAAATCACGGCGCGGGGCAAGGCCTTTTTCCTGGGGGCCGACATGCTGCCCGCCGAGCCGTTTTTCCGCTCCGGGCCCCAGGCCCCGATTCCGCTGCGGGTAGGCGAAGCCTGGACGTGGACCTTAAACTCAAAGTAATTCCGCGCAGCGCCCGGACGGAGTTCGCCGGCGCCATGGCCGACGGTACGGTGAAGATCAAACTCGCCGCCGTCCCCGAAGACGGCAAAGCCAACGCCGCGCTGCTCGCGTTTCTAGCCGCCCACTACGGCGTCCCGGTGGCCGCCGTCGAACTCCTCTCCGGCGCTACTTCGCCCCGGAAGCGGGTACGGGTTCACCTTTAGCTTTCCAGTAATCCTCCACCAGCCGCTTGGCCACCTTGTCCGCCACATCGGCCGCCGCGCCTTTGAACTTCGCCCCCAGCGACTCCTGCGTCGTCGACCAGATCACCTCGCCGTCCGGCGTCACCAGGCGTACCGAGGCCGTTGCTTCGTGCTTCCGCTCGACAATCCGCTGCGCCTCGTTATCCCCCACCTGCGCGCCGATGCCGCGGCCGAAGGTTGCGTTCCGGTTGCCCCCCGCCCCAATACTCGTCCGCGCCGTGATGCCCTCGCTCGTTTGAAAGGTGTCGGTGAAGATCAGGTCCTCGGCCGAGCCGCGCAGAATGGCATCGGCCTTTTCGGGATTCTCCGTCAGGCGAAACAGCCGGGTGGCCTGGATGGCGGTGATGATCATGTCCCGCATGTGGCCGGCCGTCTCGCCGCCGTTCAGCTTCTCGACACAGATGCGCTTCACCCGCGGCAACTCCTCACCGGGCAGCGTCGCGGCCAGTAGGAACAGCAGCAGCTTCATCCCTTCCCCGCCTTGCGCGCCTCTTCGTCCTGGAAGACTACTTTCCGTCCCGTCCGCGCCTCGAGAGTGACAAGCAGCGCCCGGATATCCCCCTTGGCGACACGGAAGATCATGGCCTGCTGCCGGCCGGCGGCGTCCTGGTAACCAACGGTCAGAAAATGTTTGCGCGACTTGGCCAGCAGAAAGAGCGGCGAAATCAACACCGCAGACAGATACCGCCGGTCGACCTTTTGTCCGTATTCGAGCTGATTGATGCTTTCAAACGGCACGGTAAACGCTTGGCTCCTGAACTGCACCACCAGCTTGTCCACATCCGCCGTGTTCATCCGTCCATCGGCCTTCGTCGTCAGCGACTCGACCGTCCCGCCGATGTACTCGACGCGTCCGCCCGGCGTCCCGGCCAGCGCCAAGCCCGTTCCCAGTACCCAAACCAACCACCGCATATGTCAAAAAGTGGGTCTCTGTCTGTGCTTCTCTCCCGATTTTTTCGGCATCATAGGAGAAGTGGACGACGTCATCTTCTCGCCCGATACCCGCCGCCCGAACCGGATTCCGCCCGGCCAGTCGCAAACCGTCAAATGGCCGGTGCTCGACGCCTTCGGCGCGCCCGAACTCGACCCGGCGCGCTGGACCCTCACGCTGACGGGTCTTGTACACCGCGAGGTCAGTTGGGATTGGGAGCAGTTTCAGGAGTTGCCCCGCGTCCGCGTCCACGCCGATTTCCACTGCGTCACCCGCTGGTCCCGCCTTGACAATCTCTGGGAAGGGGTGGCGACGCGTCATCTGGTGGAACTCGCCGGCGGCGTCCAGCCCGCATGCACCCACGTGGTCGCCCACGGCTACGATGGCAACTGGACCACGAACCTGCCGCTCGCCGATTTCCTGGCCGAAGACGCGCTCGTCGCCCTCACGCACGACGGCACGCCGCTGACGCTCGAGCACGGCGCCCCGGCGCGCCTGGTCGTTCCGTTGCTCTACGCCTGGAAGTCGGCCAAGTGGCTGCGGGCGCTCGAATTCCTGCCGGCCGACCGGGCCGGCTTCTGGGAGCGCAACGGCTATCATATGCACGGAGATCCCTGGAAGGAGGAGCGTTTTGGCTGGTAAGCTCGGCTTCGCCTGCGGCCTTCTGCTGCTGGCCGTCCAGCTCGGCGGCATCGCCTACTCGCGCTTTACGCCGCTCCGCTACTTCTGCTGGGCGCCCTTCGACCAGCAGACGCAGTACACCATCGATGTAGAACTGGGGGGCGAGTCGCTCTCGCCCGGGCAGATCCAGGGCCGCTACCGCCGGCCCGCTACCGGCAGCGACAACCGCAGCGCCCACCATCTGTTCGACATCATCGAGCGCGTCGAAGACCGAACCGAACCCGAAGGACGAGGACGCGTCACCGTCCGCTACCGGATCAACGGCGGGCCGGAGGAGCAATGGCGCTATCCTCGGCCCTGACGCGCCCCTTCCGCCTCACCGGCGCCGACCTGCCGCCCCCACTGGTGCTCCTGTGCCGTCTCCTCGCGTTGACCCTGCTCCTCACCGGGCATGTGCGCTTGTTCCAGACGCCGTTCCTGTCGTTCCTCCCATTTCTTGAAGACCTCCCCGGCGTCGAGTTCCAACGGACTCTCCAGGTGACGGTCGTGGCCGGGTCGCTGGCCCTGCTGTTTCTACCGCGCCTGCGCCTGGCCGCCTTGCTGACGGGCACCGCTCTGCTGCTGGCCGTTCTCAGCTCCCGCACCTACTTCGGCAACAACAAAACGTTCACGGCGCTGCTGCTGCTGCTGGCCGCCATCGGCGATGCGCGGCTGCTCCGCTGGAAGGTCGCGATTCTCTACTTCGGCGCCGGACTGAGCAAAGTCCTCGACCCGGACTGGCAATCGGGACGCTTCTTTGACTACTGGGCCGGGGTGCGCCTTGAGAACGCGTTCTAC
>JADCJL010000227.1 GCA_020247055.1 Acidobacteriaceae bacterium
CAATCTTCTTGACCCGCCGCCCCTCGCCGTCATACGCGGACACCGCGCTTCCGTTCGCGGCACTAGTCGCCGAGACCACACGCCCCTCCGCGTCATAGCCCAACGTGTAGGGATTGAACTGGATCTGGTTCCCGGCCGCATCATACGGAACGCCGGTCATCTGATTGCTCGCCGCACTAAACCAACCCGGACCAGCAGGGGTCAATGGATCGGAAACCAAACCGCGGACGGTTGTCACCCATCGATTGCCAAACGAATCGGAATGGTTGGTCTCCGAGGCCGCACCCTCCGTGAAGGCGGTCGAACCCCGATGCAAGGGCAGCACAAAGCTCTCGCCCCCCTGATGCGGTTTTTCGGTTAGCGGCAAGCCCCGGGGTACAGTAGCGAAGGCGGGCAGGCAAAAAGCGGCCAAACAAAGATGCAGAAGTTTTGCTTGAGCCGCCATGAAGGCAGTGTACGTGATTCCGCATCGGCCAAGGTACGACGGCCCAAGCATCCATGCGCTCTTTGCTCACCAACCTCGCCGACGAACTCCTCGTCCAAGCCATCATCGAACCAAGCGCCGTCCTCGGCTCTCTTTCCGGAGACGATCTTCAAGCCCGGAACGGTCTGAACGTACAACGCTCGAACGCGAGCGCTAGCAAGTGGAGAATAATGGAAGGCAGGAACTCATGAGGATCGTGGCCATGTTCTCTCTGGCGGTAGCGTCGGTGTTCGCTCAGGATCAGCGAGTGGTTGGCAGCCGACCGTTATTGGAGATCGTCAACAAACTGGAGGCGAGATGGGCCAAGCCCGTTCATTACGAGGAGCCTGCCTGGACATCAGAAGCGCACAGGCCGCGCAGGCCCGGCACCAACGGGCGAGGAACTCGCCCATCCCGCCGGCCGAAGCGAGTCCGTTGTGCGCGTTCCTCAGAAGACGCCGCAGCGAACAGCCCGGGCCCACGGCAAAGATCGGCAAGCTTGCCCGCATCCGTCTTCGTTAATCAGGGTCGGGCGCGAGCCGCCGAGCACCTTCGATCTGTAGCGGCTTCGTTCAATGCGTCGAATCCAGACCTTTCTTACGAGATGCTGCAGAACCCTGCAGGCTTTGTGTTGGTGCCTACCAAGCGGGCGCAGGCTACTGTTCAACTAGCCGCTACGTCTAGAACCGTTCTTGATGAACAGATTAGCGTACCTATTGCGGCCCGGTCGCCTTTCGATCATCTTAGTGCCATCGCCGCAGCGCTTAGTGCGAGACTGAGTTTCACGGTTGAGGCGAGCACGCCATTGATGATGGGGTTCGATCGGATTTTCGCCGACGCTGAAGGCGGTTCTCTGACTTGGGGAACGTCTGCGGTCGTTAGTGCTCGAAATGCCCTGACCTCCTTACTCGAGAAGAGCTCGACCACAATGAGCTGGAAGCTGAACTGTCAACCACCATCGGAATCTGAAAAGGCGTTCTGTGTCTTGAATGTTGGACCACTCCTGGTGGAGTCGCGCGACGAACTGGGTAAGATTTCAACGATACCCCTGCAGCACGATCGGTGCCAGAAGTGTCCGCCACGCCTCGCACCGCCACCAGCAAAGCCGTGATTGAATAGATTGCCTCACCGGTTGACGTTGCGGATTTGTGTTTGGCTTGCCCTCTTCGCCGGCGCGGCGGCGGCGCGGGACGGATGTGCGTTATCGGGCGTTATAGTTGCTGAGAACGGACGCCCGGTCCCCGGAGCGGTCGTCCGTGCGTGGCGGAGTGACGGCTTGATCCGATCTCCTGCTATCGGAACGGTTTCTGACAATCAGGGGCACTTCTGTTTGAAAGCGGCACCAGCAGGTCGTTATTCGATCGCTGCTTCGGCGAGAACTCAAACACCTTCGTCCTCGCCACGGTGCGAGGAATGTTGTCGCCCAGCTAAGGAATTTGCCCCTACGATGTATCCTGCAAAGTTACCAGCAAACTCTGACACAGGGATAAAAATCGTCCTTGGCATGATCCCTGCATTCTGCGTGCGTGGCGAAGTCAGGTCTCGAACAGGGGTTCTGCCACCGCATTTCACCATCAGCGTCGCGGAACCGGACGGGGAAGCTCTGTATTCTATCCTGCACGAGAACGGTAGGTTCCTGCTCACCGCTTTTCCATCCGGCGACTATATAATCGAGGTCTGGCGATTCGGTAAGCCTGGATTTCAGGCCCCCCTCACTCGACAGAGAATTGCCATCAAGGGAAACATGGATCGCCTCACCGTGTGGATTCCGTAGCGCAAGTTTAGTTGGTTGCGCAAACCTGCGGTTGTGCAACGATCTCACCGTTCATCGATTTGCTGGGGTTCGAGCGTTCCAAAACTGTATTGCGAAACGCTCGCCTATGGCGACAGGATTGCGCAACGCCGGGTTTCCCCATCAGGCCGATACTCCAAACAGCGTGCAAAGATCTACGCCAACTAATTTGCAAAGTGGCACCTCTCCCTTGAGTTGATCTTCTATTGATCAATGAGAATATCTTCTATCATTGATGACCTGGCACGCGCCCACTAAGCTGTTCCTTGCACGCTTTTTGGCGCATCCGCCTCCCAACCCAGGGACGGGCCGAGCGCTTATACGGATAGGTGGATATACGATTATCCGCAGAGGAACGCCATGCCTGAGCCCTCCGTCACCCGTCTGACCATCAGCTGGTCCAAGGATACCGACTTGGCCCTGCGCTCATATCTCGGTTCCCAAGGTCTTAAAAAGGGA
This sequence comes from Acidobacteriaceae bacterium, assembly GCA_020247055.1. Classification (GTDB taxonomy): domain Bacteria; phylum Acidobacteriota; class Terriglobia; order Bryobacterales; family Bryobacteraceae. The sequence goes on from JADCJL010000227.1 coordinate 2,715, forward strand.
GCCATCTCACAGTTTATTGAAGAAGCCGTCAAATGGCGCGTGTTCGATGGAACGGTCGCGCAGGCGCGGGAAGCATTCGCCGACCTACCGGCTGAAGAAGTCGAAACCCTGGTAGGGGAGGCGGTTGCCGCAGCTCGGCGGGACATGCGCAAGGAACGACGGCCCCGCAAGCAATCGTAGCCGATGCGGGTTGTCCTCGACACCAACATTCTGATCAGCGCGCTGATCACGTCCGTGTCTCCCTCCGCGCAAGTTCTCGCGCTCTGGCGGAGCCGTAGGTTCGATCTGCTCACTTGCGCGCAGCAATTAGAGGAATTCGCCCGGGCCACGCGCTATCCACAAGTTCGTGCCCCGGCTCTTGCCCGCAGTCGCCGGAGCTCTTCTCAACCGGGTCCGCGACCGCGCCATGGTTCTCAAAAATCTACCCAAGCTCGATGTTGCTCCGGACCCTGACGACAACTACCTGCTGGCGCTAGCCGAAGCGGGCGAGGTGCAATTTCTGAATACCGGCGACAAGCCTCTCCTCGGCCTGAAGCGCCACAAATCCACCCAGATCGTCACTCCCGCCGCGCTGCTTGAACTGCTGAACGAGGGCCACAAATGACGGACTCTATTCTCCCTGCAAATCCCCTCGACGTGGATCAAGTCGACTTCGACAAAACCGACGTGGCTGCCAGGCGGAAGGGTCTTCAAAAACGTTCCAGTTCGCCGTTCTCGTGCCGGATGCGAATCGGTGGACCCACTTTGCGGTGGGCATCGAACATCCGGAAAACGGAGTAGTCCTTGTGGACATCGCATCCGATACAATCGAAAGACGCCATGGCTGTAGCGCCTCCTTTGCGCTGCGTTGGGGCTATCATACAGCCCCAACTCAAAGCCGCGCTCTCATCCGTTCACAACCCATTCAAATATTTTTCCAACTGACAAACCTCCCGTTATCAACCACTTCCAAACACCCCCGCCTCGCTCGCGTTCCGGTTGCCGCTCCACCTCCCCTACCGTGGAATCAGGGAACTCACCACGGCCAAGCCGCCAGAAAGTTCCCGGCAAGAGGCAACCGTCATGAAGAAAATCCTCACCGAGGAACAAAAACAAAAACGCGCCGAAACCGCGCGCCGCAACGGCAGCAAAAGCAAAGGTCCCGTCACCGTCGAAGGCAAAAATCGCAGCTCCATGAACGCCATCACCGTCGGCAAATACGTCGACGTCCACGATGAAGATCTGCCGGCCTTCGCGACCCTACTTTCCGTCGACGACCGCAAAGCCTATGTCCGGCTCCATCAGGCCAACTTACGCAAATTCCGGCCCGATTCCGAGCAGGAACACCAGTTACTCCGGCACATATCCTCCGAGCAGTTCGAATACGAACGCTGCCGAAAACTCGAATCGCTCCAGTTTCAGGTCGAGCACGACAAACTGCTCCGCGAATGGCCCGACGTGCCCGACGAACACTTCAGCTACTACGCCGTGCAGCGCGCCGCGGACGACGACAAAGTCTATCGCTTCCTCGCCCGCAAAAAGAAGGAGCATCTCGCCGCCTGGCAAAAACTGCAGCGCCTCTTCACGCAAAACCGTAAAGACTTTCCCGTCAATCCGCCCGAACCAGTCGATATCACCGCCGACTCAGGCCTCATCAAGCAACCGGATCCGCCGCCCTATGTCATCGAAGAACTGCTCAAAGTCGCCGACCAGGCCAAAAACGAACCCACGGCGGTCTTACCCACCTTCGTCATTGAACTAATTCACGACAAAGAACTTATGAGCAAATACGCCCCGCATTACGACTACGCCGATCTGCGCGAGCGCTACCCGAAACCCAAGCCAAAACTGGCGGCCTGACGTGTCTAAACCCCGCAAAATGCCCGAGTTTTGGGGCGCGATCGCCCAACAAATCAGCCGTGCCATAACCCAATCGGCCAGCGTCCTGCCCGCCAGCGTTACCGCCTGGGCCCAACAAGCCTTCGGCTTCATCGCCGATCCGCTCCAGCAGCCCATCCTCGACTGCGACGCCCACCGCGTCATCGCCTGTACCTCCCGCCAGGTCGGAAAAAGCACGGTCGCCGCGCTGCGCGCCCTCTATCTGGCCCTGCGCTACCCCCGGTCGCTCATTCTCATGATCGGCCCCGTCGGCTCGCAAGCCGGCGAAATCCTCGAAAAGGCCCGGGATTTCGTCACCGAACTCGGCCTCCCCGTCCGTGGCGACGGCGTCAATCGCCAGTCGCTCCGACTGCCCAACGGCTCCCGGCTCATCGCCCGCCCGGCCATCGCGCGAACCACCCGCGGCTACTCCCGCGCCCGCCTCATCATCATCGATGAAGCCGCCTTCGTCCCCGACAGCATCTTCCGTTCCCTCACCCCAACCTTGGCCGCCAGCCAGGGTAGCCTCTGGCTCCTGTCCACCCCGCACGGCCAGGCCAACGAATTCGCCCGCTTCTGGCAGGACCCCGAAAGCGGCTTCACCCGCTTCCAGATCACGGCCGACCAATGCCCCCGCTTCTCGGCCGAGTTCCTCGCCGCCGAGCGAAAAATGCACGGCGAGCTATCTTACGCCCAGGAGTATCTCTGCGAGTTCATCTCCCAGGGCGTCCAGTTACTCACTCGCGAACAGGTCCGCGCGGCCTTCCTGCCCGCGGCGCCCGTGCCGGCCCTGGCCATGCAGGGCCAAACCCGTTACTACTTCGGCCTCGACCTCGGCAAGCGCCAGGATCACAGCGCCCTGGTGACCGTCGAACTCACCTGGTCCCTGGGCCCCCAGGACCCGGTCACCCGGGCCCACAGGCAACTGCCCCACCTGACCATCCGTTACGCGGCCCGCCTGCCCCTGGGATTTGAGACGACGGGAATCCCCCGCTTCGTCCGCGAGGCGGCCCAAACCTTCCCGTTGTGGGCCGCGCTGCGGCAACCGGGCACCCTGTTGGTAGACGCCACGGGTAACGGCCACACGGTGATTGAGCTGCTGCGTGCGGACCGCAACGGCCTGCTGCTGAAGCCGGTGTCGATTTCGAGCGGCTACCAGGCTCGGCAGTTGCCGGACAACTACTACAGCATCCCGCGGACGGACCTATTGACGCGCCTGAAGCTGCTCTTTGAGCGGGGAGTCCTGAAGATCGAGCGCACCGCCGCCGGGGTCGACATCCTGGAGCGCGAACTGATCCAGTTCGAACCCGGAGGCCGTCAGCCGGAGCACGACGACCTCGTCATGGCCCTCGCCCTGGCCGCATGGCAAGCGGTCGAGGATCACAAAGAGCTGATCGGCATGCCGGCCAGCCCACCGCCCAGGCCAGCCGCCCGCCTGCTATAGATCCCAAACAACACAAGACCAAAATCCCCCCGGCCAACGACCTCCCCCCCCCAAGCCCCAAACCCAAGCCATCACACCCTGCCCCAACCTACCTCCAGCCCACCCCCGCAACCCAACAGCCCGCACCCAACACCCTGCCCAGACCTGCCTACCGCCCACCCAAGCCCAAGCCATCACACCCTGCCCCAACCTACCTCCAGCCCACCCCCGCAACCCAACAGCCCACACCCGGCACCCCTGCCCCGGAACTGCCTACCGCCCC
>JADCJL010000228.1 GCA_020247055.1 Acidobacteriaceae bacterium
CATCGATATCCTTGAAAACGGCGGGCCGCTTCCCGAAGAGGCTCGCGGCGCCGATGTCCGCGTCGACGCCGGTGGCCGCACCTACCTGCAGGTGGACCGTCCCCGCATGTACCGCGTGCTAAACCGCTCTACGTTCCAAACGGCCCTGCTCGAACTCCGCTCACTCACCACCGGTTTGCAGCTGTTTGCCTTCACCTTCGGCAGCTGCATGGAAGGCCAGAAATGAAATTGCGAACTCCCGTGTTGGTCGTCGCTGCCGTCATTGCGCGGGAGGACCGGCACATCTTAATCTGCCAGCGCAAAAGTACGGACCGACACTCGCTGAAGTGGGAGTTTCCCGGCGGCAAAGTCGAGCCGGAGGAATCACCCCGGGATGCCCTTCGCCGCGAACTGAGGGAAGAGCTCGACATCGAGGCGGAAATCGGCCAGGAGATCAGCCGCTACGAGTATCAATATCCGGGCCGCACCCCCATTCTGCTCATCTTTTTCCAGGTTGAGCGCTACACGGGCGAGATGCGCAACCGGATATTTGAACAGATTCAATGGGAGAGCCCGGCGGATCTGCCGTCGTTTGATTTTCTCGACGGCGATATCGACTTTGTCCGCCGGCTGGCCCGAAACCACGCCCGGTCGGCCGCGGGCTAGAAGCGCATCACTCAGGCAGGCGGAACGGAACGCCGCGCTCGCGATTGAACCGCGCCGATGACTCTTTGTCCACCTGCGCGAGCGGTGCGCTGGCCACCTGGTGATCCGGCTTAACGTAATGCAGCGTGCCGCCCTCGTACCAGTAGGCCACCGCCTGCATCAGGCTGCCGTCTTTAAAGGCGATTAGCGTCACCGGCGTCGTGGTCTTGCTGGCCGTCGCCGACGCTTCAGCCGACGTCTCATAGGGACGGCTCTCGGCAAAGTACTCGCGCATGGCGGGCTTGGCCGTGTCGGGCACGTAGGCCGGGTTGTTCACAACGATGGGCGCCTGCTGATGGACCACCGTCACCGGAGCGGGCGATACGGCGGGCGGCAGCCAGTAGACCGGCGGGGACCAGATCGGGGCCGCCACGGGAAAAACCAGCGGCGCCCGCGCGCCCGGCGCGCCCAAGGGAATGGGCCGGCCCGCGACGGAGGCCGCCAGCGCCGTTGCATGGTTCTGCACTTGCGGCGGCAGCACGGCCGGCCATCCGGTGGCGTGCTGGGGAAACTGGGGCGTCATGGGCCGCTGCGCCCAAGCCCCTGCCGCGATCATCACCGCTACCGGCAGAACCATCCGCATGCCTTCAGCCTACACCCTTCGCCCCGCCCCAACAAGGCCCCGTCACCTGCCCGCGCGTTGGGTGCAGCAGTTGCCCGCGGCGGAAACGAACAACAGCCCGCATCACCGTATAATGAGGCATGACAGAAACCCGGCACTCGGTTTGCGCCCTCGACTGTCCGGACGCCTGCGGCGTGCTTCTGAAGATCACCGACGGCCGCGCTACTCGTATCCAGGGCACCCCGGGGCACCCCGTCACGCAGGGCTTCCTGTGCGGCAAAGTGGCCCGCTACCTCGAACGCGAATACTCGCCCCAGCGCCTCATCCGCCCCCTGCGCCGTACCGGCGCCAAGGGCGAAGGACAATTCGAACCGATCAGTTGGGACGAGGCCTTCTCCCTCATCACCAGCCGCTTCCGTGCCATCATCAACGAGCATGGCGCCGAGGCGATTCTGCCCTACTCCTACGGCGGCTCGATGGGCCTGCTGCAGGCCAACGGCATGGACCGCCGCTTCTTTCACCGTCTCGGCGCCAGCCGCCTGGATCGCACCATCTGCGCAGCCGCCGGCACGGCCGGCCTCACGGCAACCCAGGGCCTTCGCTACGGCCTCGAACCCGAAGCGTTTGTGCACTCCCGGCTCATCATCGCCTGGGGCGCCAACGTACTCGCCACCAACGTCCACCTCTGGCCGTTTATCGTCGAAGCCCGCCGCCGCGGCGCCCGCTTCGTCGTCGTCGATCCCGTACGCACCAAAACCGCCGCACTCGCCGACCAGCACCTCCGCATCAACCCCGGCTCCGACCTCGCGCTCGCCCTCGGCCTCCTCCATCTGATATTCGAAAACCGCCACGAAGACCGCCCCTACCTTGAGGCGCATGCCACCGGCTGGCAGGAGTTGCGCGAGACCGTCCGGGCCTACACCCCCGCCCGGGTAGCCGCCTGGACCGGCCTTCCGGAAGCCGATATCGTCGCCCTCGCGCAGGCCTATGGCGAAACGAAGCCAACGGCCATCCGGCTCAATTACGGCGTGCAGCGGAGCGAGCGCGGCGGCTCCGCTGTCCGCGCCATCGCCATGCTCCCCGTGGTCACCGGCGCGTGGCGCCACGTGGGCGGCGGTATGCAGCTGTCTACCTCGCAGGCGTTTCACTTCAACCGGCAGGCCCTCGAAATGCCGGAGCTGCAGCCCGCGCCCACCCGGCTGATCAACATGTCCGAGCTCGGCTCGGCGCTCACCCGCATCGACGACCCGCCCGTGAAGGCGCTCTTTGTCTACTGCTCCAACCCGGCCGCCGTGGCGCCCGATCAGGGCACGGTCCTGGCCGGCCTCCGCCGCGACGACCTGTTCACCGTCGTCGTCGAACAGTTCCAGACCGACACGGCCGACTACGCCGACCTGGTCCTGCCCGCCACCACCTTCCTCGAACACACCGATCTGTACGGAGCCTACGGCCACCACTACGTTCAACTGGCCCGCCCCGCGCTGCCGCCGCCCGGTGAAGCCCGTTCGAACGTCGAGATCTTCCGCGAACTGGCCCACCGCATGGGCTTCAACGAACCGGCCTTCACCGAAACCGAAGACGACATGATCCGCGGCATTCTCTCAAGCGGCCACCGGCATCTCGAGGGCATTACCCTCGAACGGCTCGACCAGGAACGGTCGATCCGTCTCAACCTGGGCGAGGGGCCGTTTCAACCCTTTAAAGAGGGAGGCTTCGGCCACCCCGACGGGAAGGCGAACCTCGATCCGGCCGGGCTCGACTACGTTCCGCCCGTCGAGTCCCGCCACGGCGACGCCGCGCTCCGGGTTCTCTATCCGCTCGAGTTTCTCAGCCCCAAAAACCACGACAGCATGAACTCGACCTTCGGCAACCGCGCCGATGTCGACGCCCAGACTGCCGTGCTGCATGTGAACAGCGCCGATGCGGCGGCCCGTGGCATCGCCGACGGCGACCCGGTGCGCGTATTCAATAGCCGGGCCAGCCTGGTCCTCCGCGCCGCGGTTGACGGGGTGGTTGGACCGGGGACGGTCAGCTCCCCCAGCCTCCGTTGGCCCAAGCGGCAGCCCGGAGGCCGGAACATCAACGCTCTGGTCAGCGAACGGTTGACCGACATCGGCGGCGGTGCGACGTTTTATAGTTGTCTCGTGCAGGTCGAGAAATGCGCCGGGTAGTTGGAAGCCTGGCCGTCCTCCTGCTACTGGCCACGGTTTGCTGCCAGGGGCGGAAACGACGCTTGGAGGTTCTCGTCGACGATACCGAACCCGCTGATGTCCGCGAACAGGTTGCCGCCAACGATGCGAGCGTGTCCGGGCAGCTGGTGCGCGGCTTTTATGAGGTTGAAAGCGGCGCCTGGCGCTGGACGATGCCCCGGTTCGCGATCCGTTTCCGGGTTCCGGCCGGCGCGGGGGAAATGGGTGCGGTGCTTCGCGCCGAGTTGGTGCTCCCGGACGTCATGTTTCGGTCCACCGGGGCGGTGACGTTGGCGGTGAGTGCGGCGGGCAAACGCCTGGACGCCCAGACGATGACCGTGGCGGGTAACCACTCGCTCGCCTGGAGGATCCCTGCCGCGGAGATGGTTTCCGAGACGATCACGCTTGAATTCAGCTTGGACAAGGCGGTACCGCCCGGCGCGGTGGATCCTCGCGAACTGGGCCTGATTTTCCTGCGCGCGGGGTTGTCGCGGCCATGAACGGGATGTCGCGGCCATGAATTGGGTCCGCCGCTGGGGCTGGCTCGCGATCGCCCCACTCGTCTGCCTGCTCGTCTACCGGCAATCTTTTGTCGTGTGGTTCGCCCGCGATGACTTTGCCTGGCTGGGCATCAGCGCCGAAATCCTCGACTTCCCTTCCCTGCTCGGAGCCCTGTTCGGACCGCGGGCCCAGGGGACGATCCGGCCGCTCAGCGACCGCCTGCCGTTTCTGCTCAGCTACACCTGGTTTGGCCTCGAAGCCAAGCCGCTCCGCATAGCCATCTTTGTGGCCCAGTGCGCGAACCTGGTCCTGTTTGCGCGTCTCGTGTATCTATGGACGGCCTCGCGGGCGGCTGCGGTGGTCGCGTCCCTTTGCTGGACCCTGCATTCGTCGCTCGCGCAGCCGCTCACCTGGGCCAGCGCCATGAATCAGATTCTGTGGCCGGGGTGCGTGCTGTCTGCTCTGCTGTGCCGGCACGCGGGTCGCCGGCTGGGCGAATGGATCTTTTTTCTACTGGGATTTGGCGTGCTCGAACTCAATGTCGTCTATCCGGTACTGGCGCTGCTCCGCTACCCGGACCGGTGGCGGTCCACGATGCCGCTGCTGGCGGTAAGCGCGGCTTACGCGCTGGGCAACCGTTGGATCGCGCCGGCGAACACCAGCCCGGTCTATGCGATGAACGCGCATCCTCTTTCGATCCTTCACACGCTCGGCCAGTACGTGCTGATGTCGATGGGCTCCTTTGTTCCCTGGTCGGTGCACGCGCGAACGCCGTATCTGCTGGGGGCGACCCTGCTGGCGTTGGGCGGGCTGGTGGCCGTGGGTCTCCTCGAGCGGAATCGGCTGATGCTCTTCGGCGGGGCCTGGTTCCTGGTCTGTCTTGGGCCGGTGCTCCTGCTGCCGGGGCACATTACGGATTACTATCTGGTGGTTCCGGCGGCGGGATTGGGTCTCGCCTTCGGCGTTGCCGCGGTGCGCCGCCCCCGGCTGATGGTGCTCCCGCTGGCCGCTTACGGGGCCGGCAGCTATCTGCTCGGCCAGGAGATCCTGCTCTACAATCGGCGGCAGGCTGAAGCGGCGCGCGTGCTGGTGCGCGGTGTGGAGCAGGCCGTGGCGCTGCACCCGGGCAAGACGATCCTGCTGGCCGGCATCAATTCGGACCAGTTCTGGAACATCGTGGTCGATGACCCGTTCCGGCTGATTCCGGGCGCCCGGGTCTACCTTGTGCCGGGCAGCGAGCAGAACATTGACGCTCATCCGGAACTCGGCGATCGCCTGCGGTCGGTGCTGCCACGGCCGCAGACGCGGGGCGCGCTGCTGTCCGGTGCGGCGATCGTCTACGCCGCCGA
>JADCJL010000229.1 GCA_020247055.1 Acidobacteriaceae bacterium
GCATCGCCAAATGCGCCAGCGCACCAGCCGCCATCGCCCACGTCACCCAAACCCTCGCCCCCGCCCTCCACGCCGAATGGGCCCGCTTCGAACCCGCGCCCGACCCCGCCGCCGCCGCCTTCGTCTCCCTCCCCCCGCACGGCGTCCTCTCCCTCGGCCCTCGCCGCCGCGGCCGCCCCTATCAGTCCCAGGACGCCACCTTCATCGACGGCGTCGCCGCCCACCTCGCCGCCGCCCTCGAAGGCTTCGACGCCCGCAAACAACGCCAACTCGCCGCCGAAGCCGAACTCCGCGCCCTGCGCGCCCAAATCAATCCCCACTTCCTGTTCAACTCCCTCAACTCCCTCGCCGACATGGTTAAGGATTCCCCCCTCACCGAACAGGCCGTCCTCAACCTCGCCCGTATCTTCCGCTACGCCCTCGACTCCACCCGCCAACCCGCCGTCCCGCTCGCCGATGAGATCCGCTTCCTCACCTCCTACCTCGACATCGAGCGGCTCCGCTTCGAGGACCGCCTCACCTACACCCTCCACTGCCCGGCCGAACTCGGCGCCATCCCGGTCCCTCCCATGCTCATCCAGCCGCTCGTCGAAAACGCCGTCAAACACGGCATCGCCCCGCAACTGACCGGCGGCGTCATCGCCATCACCGTCGCCCTGCCCGCCGCGGACCGGATACTGGTCACCGTCGCCGACACAGGCGCCGGCTTCGACCCGCGCCAGCCAAGGGCCGGCGTCGGCGTCGCGAGCGTCCGGCAGCGTGTCGAAGCCCTGCCCCACGGCCGCTTCTCGGTCGCCTCCGCACCAGGCCAAGGCACCCGCGTTACCCTCGAGTGGAGCCTTCCATGCGAGTCCTGATTGTCGATGATGAACGCCGCGCCCGCGAACGCCTCACCCGCCTGCTGGGCGCCTGCCCGGAGCTGACCGTCGCCGGCGAAGCGGCCAACGGCCTCGAGGCGATCGAGCAGGTCCAGTCGCTCCGCCCCGACGCCCTGTTCCTCGACATCCAGATGCCTGGCATGGACGGCTTCGAGGTGCTGGAGAACCTGCCCGCCCGCCCCTACGTCGTCTTTGTCACCGCCTACGATCAATACGCCCTCCAGGCCTTCGCCGCCAACGCCGTCGATTATCTCCTCAAACCGGTTGAGCCTGAGGCTCTCGCCCGCGCCGTCACCCGGCTCCGCGAGCGGCAGGCCAATGTCGACGCCCTCCTCGCCTCCCGGCCACCGCTCAAGCGGCTGGTCGGCAAACGCCTGCAGCGCCTCCACGTCCTCCCGGTCGAGACCATCGCCTACTTCGTCGCCGAAGACGAACTGCTCTTCGCCGCTACCGCCGACGGCCGTTTCCTGCTCAACACCACCCTCCGCGACCTCGAAGCCCGCCTCGACCCCGACCAGTTCGCCCGCGTCCACAAAAGCGCCATCGTCAACCTCGCCAAAGTTGCTGAGATCGACCCCGATACCCGCTCGAGCGGCTCCGTCCGCCTGGTCACCGGCGAGACCCTCGAACTGAGCCGCCGCTACGCCGCCCGGCTCCGCGAACTGCTGGGCTGGTAAACGGCGGGGAGTTCGCGGGAACCTCACCCGGACGAGTCGCCTAACGCACAGGAACCTAACGCACAGGAAAAGGCTCACCCGGGGAGCGTATTGTCGCGGCCCGATCCGGTGGTGCGCAAAGACCTGCTGAGCAGGCGCCCGCGCGACCACCCGCGGTGGGGCAAAGCCTACGCCGGCAAGGAAGACCACGTCCGCAACTCCCACAAGCCATCGCCCCCGCGCTCCTCAAATCCTCCGTCCCCCCGAAAGTCGTATCATCACTCTGAAGTCCCATGAACCGCCGCCAATTCCTCGCCGCCGCCTCCACCGCCGCCCTCGCGCAGCCCCCCGCCCCCCGCCGCCGCAACCTCGTCTTCATCCTCTCCGACGACCACCGCTACGACGCCCTCGGCTGCGCCGGACACCCCTGGCTCCAAACTCCCCACCTCGACCGCCTCGCCGCCGGCGGCGCCCACTTCCAAAACGCCTTCGTCACCACCTCCCTCTGCTCCCCCAGCCGCGCCTCCATCCTCACCGGCCTCTACATGCACGCCCACCGTGTGCAGGACAACTTCTCCCCCCTCAACCCCGCCCTCCCCACCTTCCCTGCCCTCCTCCAACGAGCCGGCTACCGCACCGGTTTCTTCGGCAAATGGCACATGGGCGGCGACAGCGACGAACCCCGCCCCGGCTTCGACGACTGGTACAGCTTCTTCGGCCAGGGCCAGTACGAAAACCCGCCCGTCAATCACAACGGCGTCAAGAAAACCGAATCCGGCAACATCACCGACATCCTCACCACCCGCGCCGGCGAGTTCATCAACCGCCACGCCAACCGCCCCTTCTGCCTCTACCTCTCCCACAAAGGCGTGCACTTCCCCTTCCAGCCCTCCGCCCGCCACAAAAAGCTCTACGCCGATGCCCCCATCCCCCGGCCCGCCACCATCTGGCGCAACGACGATCTCGACGCCCAACTCCCCGACTGGGTCAAGCGCCGCCGCTACACCCGCCACGGCGTCGAAGGCCTCTTCGGCCAGGTCATCTCTTTCGAGGACGCCTACCGCGACTACATGCGCTGCCTCCTCTCGATCGACGACTCGGTCGGCGAAATCACCCGCAAACTCGCATCGAAAGGCCTCCTCGACGACACCCTCATCGTCTACATGGGCGACAACGGCTATCTGTGGGGTGAACACGGCCTCGTCGACAAGCGCGCCATGTACGAACCCTCCATGCGCGTCCCCCTCATCGCGCACTGCCCCTCGCTCTTCCCCAAGGGCCAAAAGCCCAAACAGCTCGTTCTCAACCTCGACATCGCCCCCACGCTCCTCGAAGCCGCCGGCGTTACGCAGCTCCCCACCATGCACGGCCGCTCCTGGCTCCCGCTCCTCCAAGGCCGCACCGCCAACTGGCGCCAGGACTTCCTCTACGAGTACGCCTGGGAGCGCGACTATCCCTACACCCCCACCATCACCGGCCTCCGCACCGAAAAGTACAGCTTCATGCTCTCCGAAGGTCTCTGGGACATCGACGAACTGTACGACCTGGAAAACGACCCCGAGCAGCGCAAGAACCTCCTCGCCGCCGCCCGCATCGGCTACAAGCGGGGCCGCATGATCGAACAGATCACCGACCCGCGCTTGAGGGAAACGGTCGTGGCCTTGCAAAAGCGCCTCGCCGATCTCCTCCGCCAGACCGGCGGCGACCCCCGCCGCGCCGGAGAAGCCATCCCCGGCTACGCGAACGCTCTCTAACCCCGCCCCAGCCCTTCCGGCCACGCATTCCCACGTCTGCCCGGAACGCCTACTCCGAAAACTGCGTCATCGTGTGCAGCTCTGCTGCGATCTGGCTCTGCGTCAGCCCGTGAGCCTTCCGCGGTTGATGCACCGGCATCTCTTCGCGCCGCCTGCGATGCTCCGCTTCACTTGCCACTCGCGCGGCAGCGGACATCGTTGGCCGGAGCGCCTCAAACTGTCTAGTCAGGTTCGGCCCTCTCTCTGTCAATGGCACGCCGATGCTCTTCCAACAGCCGGTCGGCCACGGGAACGTTCGTGCCGCACCAGCGGTGATCATCGGACTTGTCGCCAGCCACCAGCAGAATCGCTGTCCGCCCGGGATCCAATGCCTCCAGCATACGCGGCAATCCTGACCTGGCGGCAAAACGCAGGAACAGACATCGCCGGCGCGCCAGAGGCGAAGACCCAAGCGATCTCCGGCTAACGGAAATCCTAGTTGCGGCTCTTGGCCGCCAGGTAGACCGTCCGATACGAGTTGGCAAACAGCGCCCCCAGTCCGCCGCCTGCCGCCATCGGGATCGCGTAAGTCGCGGCCCGCATCGCGGCCCCTTCGCCGGTTTCATTGCGCGACCGCACGCCCAGCGTGGCATCGGCGAGCACCCCGAGGCCAAGGCCAATCGCCGCGCCAATCAATCCATTTCTCGCCCGCTTGGCTTCGCCCTTCACTTCCACGCGAATCACCTCGCTCCGCGCGATGCTACGCTCGCCGCTCTTGTCCACCAACTGCAGGGAATTCCCTGAAACACCCGAGAAACTTCCCGTGAGGACCTTGTCCCCGGCCAAGCTGACCTTGATCGTTACTCCTTTCGCCAGGCCTTCCACCTCCCGCCAGGAGCCTCGTTCTAACTTCGCGAACAGGCTGAGGGGAAGAGCCGCCAGCAGGAGGAGCAGAGCTACCCAACGTGGACTGCGATGCACCGGCATACAGTACCTCCTTTGTTGTCCCGAGTATGACTCCGTTCCGTGCGCACGTCCAGCAAAATCTGCCTTCCGCTAACCCGGATTGGATAACCCCGCGCCGACGCGGGAGGGCTCTCTCTCCGTCGGCCCCAACAACTACCGTAGCGGCAAGCGCTTGAAGCCTCATCCCACTGGTGCCCGCCGCGACGGCCTCGCCCCACCGCCGAGGCTGTCAATAACGATGCTTCTCCTCCCTGACGCCCCTGTGTTACAGTCCAGCCTTGCGCCGCGCCCCGCGCCGCTTCGCCCACCGTCATGCTCGCAGCGCCCGCAGGTTCAGACAACCTCCCACCCGCGCCCCCATCCTGCCAACCGGCGCCCTCGCGTCGGGCCCGCTGCGGACCCCGCCACCCCGCCCCACCTCCTGCCACATCCGTTCGTCTCTCTCGGTTTGTTTCTTGTCCAACCTGGTCCGCTCCTCTGTCGCCGCCTTCTCCCGCGCTTCGCTCTCCTGCCGCAGCTTCTGCTCCTTTGCGCCGTGCGCGAGAACCGACCAACCCACCCCGCACACCACCACCACAATCGCCGCCGCCACCGGACCCACAGCCTCCACCTGTGGTTCTCGCAAACCCCGAAGTTGCTGATAAGTTTGGGGGTTGCCTTTCTTCCTTCGATTCCCCTGTTGGCCTCCGTTGCTGGCGCTGGCGGCGGCTTTCTTGGCCTTCTTTCGCCAGCGAGCGGCGCTCCAGCTTGAGATTCTGGCCCTCC